>JAYVWD010000638.1:0-4039 GCA_043786345.1 Pseudomonadota bacterium | reverse complement strand
GTGGCGGTCTCCGTCGTCGTGTAGAGGAAGTCGGTCGCGCTTTCATTGTGCGCCAGAACCTCCTCGCAGTCGCCGTATGGCGAAGTGCTCGAGCGATCGAGCGAGATGACCCACTGGCGTTGGCCCGTGGGGTCGAATTTCGCCATCATCGGGTCATAGTTATTTGAACGGGTCGAAGAATTGCCCTTCTGTGTCGGCGCACAGCTCCCATTGTAACAGCCGCCGCCGCAGGCATAGACGTTGCCTTGGGTGTCCGTCGTGATGCCACCGATGTAGGAAATCATATTCGGTACGATGGCCGTGCCGTTGTCGGTATCCCAGACCAAGCTGCCGCCGGCGAAACCCACCGCCGGGGTGCCATCGGCGAGGTTGCGCGCTTCAATGTACCAACGGGAATCACCGTCCGCCGTCTGGAGAAATCCACCTGAGTACAGCCGGCCTGCGGCCTGATCGATCGCGGTGGTCAGCAGGACGTTGGACGAGGTCTGGTTGCCGTCCTGATACCAGATCTGGTTGGCCGGCGCGGCATGGCCCGCCGTGGCGCCGGCGGTGATGAGCAAGATGGTCAAGCGGGTAAGGCCGTCACCTCGCCACACTTTGAACTTCGATGAAGTGTTCATGGAAAAAACTCCTGTGGCCTAACCAGCCATGGGGTGACGGTTAGTTTTTTGCGGCTCGACCAACCCGGAAAAAGAGGTCAGTCAGTCATCGGAGTTTTCGGCTTGGGGCTTAATGATTTTTGAATTCGGGTGGAATGACTGACGAATTGGTAAGTGGTTCAAATTTAAGTTGTTTTCGGGATTCCAAGTCCGAGGGCCGCGCGGTCGATGGACTTGTATGGAGCGCAAGGTGCCGGGATAGCCTGAGCCTTCGCCGGCTTTTTGACGATGACGCCGGTACCGGACCCAGTTTAAGCTCCTTTGAAAGTCATCTGATTTTTCCGGAGACCGCGCGCTTGATCGTCAACGACAGGTGGCCCTTCATTTCGATCATCGTTCCCCTCTTTAACGAAGCGGCGCGGCTGCCGGCGCTCATGTGCGCATTGCGGGGCCAGGATTATCCGCTCTTTGAGGTCCTCCTCGTCGACAACGACTCGACCGACGCCACCTTCGCGCTCGCCTGTGAGTTCGTGGACGGGCGGGTCCGGGTGTTGCGCGAAACGTCCCGTCAGACTCCTGACGCCGCGCGCAACGCCGGTATCCGTGCGGCTCAGGGGGAACTGCTGGCTTTCACCGACGCCGACTGCGCTCCCGAGCCGGGGTGGCTCCGCGGCGCCGCGCTGGCGCTCGCGGCCGGCGCGGCCGACATGGCGGCCGGGCGCATCGACTTCGACCTGAGGCTTAAGCCTTCGGCCGGCGAGTTATACGACGCCGTGAGTTTCCTCCAGCATTCGACGAGCGTCGCCGACCGCGGCATCGCGTTCACGGCCAACCTGGTCGTGCGGCGGACCGTTACCGACGCCGTCGGCCTCTTCCCGGTGGACATCGGCTGGAATGGCGACGCGCTTTTCACGCGCCGGGCCGTGAACGCCGGCTTCCGCCTGGTTTACGCCGAGCAGGCGGCGGTGCGTCATCCGGCGCGGCCGCTCGGCGCTTTGCTGGGGAAGGCCTGGCGGATCGCTTATGGTAAAGGCTGGTTCCGCGACACCGCGCCCTCCCCCGGCGTGGCCGCGCCGCGGCCGGTCGGGGGCGCGCGTGCCTTTTTCATCGAGCCAAAGCCCCATCTGCGGCATTTGCACCCGCTGCTGCTCCGGCGCGCCTTGCTCCGGCGCGAACCGGCGCTGACCGGCGCGACGTGGGCGCGGACGGTGGTCGTCGCCTGGAGCGTCGCCGCCATTGGCGCGCTAGGCTTCGGCGCCGGGCGGCTCGCGCGCGCGGCGTCGGCCTTCGGGTCGGCGCCGACGCCATCGGCCGCCGGGTCCGCCAAATGACCCCGGCCGCACCAGGGCGCGACGGCGGCCAGGAGACCATCCATCTCGTCGCGTATTGCAATTTGTCCTTCGTCGACCACATGGCGACGATGATCCGCTCGGCGGTCGAAAACCTGAGCCCCCGCTTCCGCATCAGAGCCTACGTCCTGCACTGCGAGGTCGGCGCGGGGGCGCGCGCCCGCGCCGAGGCGTCCTGGCCGCCCGGGGCGGTCGACGTCGCCTGGCGCCACCTAAGCGCCGCCAGCCTCGCATTCAAGCCCCACCAACACATATCCGCCGAGTCCTTCCTGAGGCTTCTCGTCGGCACGCACGTCGACCCGGACGCGCATCGGGCGATCATCCTCGACAGCGATTTGATCGTCAGAGGCGACCTGAGCGAGCTGTGGACCATGCCGATGGGCGCCAACGTGGTCCTCGCCGCCCAGGACCAGGCGGCCCCTTACGCCGGGCTGACCGGCTCGCCGCTCCTGCGCGAGAAAGGCCTGGCGCCGTCCACCCCCTGCTTCAATGCCGGCGTCCTGGTCGTCGACCTCGAGCGCTGGCGGCGCGAAAGCGTCGAAGCGGCGTTGCTCGAGGTCCACGCCCGCGAGGGCCACCTGACCCTCTGGGGGGACCAGTGCATTTTGAACGCGGTGTTGCGGGGCCGGTGGGGCCGGTTGCCGCCTTTCTGGAACGCCCAGGGCGCCTTCGACGCTTATGCGGACTGGCGGGACAGCCCGTTCAGCGCAGCGGATTTCCGCCGGACGCGATCCTGCCCGGCGATCGCGCACTTCACCGGTCGCGACAAGCCCTGGCACGCCGCGAGCCACCACTGGCAAAAGAGCGTCTATTACGAGTACCGCGCCCGGACCGCGGTACCCCTGCCGCTCCCGGCCCCCTCCCCGCGGGGCGAAGAAATCCGCCGCGTCAGCGCGGCGTACGTCCACATCTTGTGGCTCATCGTCCAGCGCCGGCTGGTGGCCAGGGCGGCCGGCATCGCGCACCTGCCGGGTCTCGGACGGCTGGGCGTCAGGTACCTGCGGATGTGGCGCGAGGCGCCGCTCGCCGCCGCACTCACGCCCCTCATGGGGCTCAAATTCGTGCTGCGCGGCTTTCTCCACCCGGTTCCGCGCCTCGACTGGGCCCGGTTGACTAAAAGGCGCCCGGCCTGATAAGTTTCCGGCTACCGAAACCCAAGCCAGCGAAGTGCCCGTCGCTCCCGAGCCGCGGCCAGAAACCCCCGGCACCACGAGGATTTCAGCACCCATGCCTGGACCGACTGAGCTTCCTCAAGCCCGCATTGAGTCGCGGGAGCTTCACCGCCTCTATTGGCAGGTCCTCGAGGGATTCCGCCGTCAGGCCGCCGCCCTGGTCGTCCTGGGCGGCCTCGCGGGCGTGTGCGAGTTCGCGGGCCTCCTCGTGATCGCCCCCATTCTCGGCCTGGATTCCGGCGCCGGCGGGGCCGGTGCCGTGGGTCCGCTCGCCGGATGGTTCGCGGCCGGCGGTCCCCTCGGCTCGCCGTGGCTCCAATCCTCCTTGCTGGTTGCCATGGGCGTGGCCTCGGGCTGTATCCGCTGGTTTTCGACCCGGCGGTTCGTCAAGCTGCGCTTTGACCTGGAAAAGGCGATGCGTACCGACATGCTCGACCGCCTCTTCTCGATGCAATGGGACGGCTTTCACGGGTTGACGGGCGGTGCCATCAACAACGCTTTCCTGACCTCGATCTGGCATACCGGCGAAGGCATTCAGTCGTATCTGTCGGGAGCCGCCGCCGGCCTCGTCGTCATCGTCCTGTTCGGCACCGCCGCCGTGCTGTCGCCGGGGCTCACCGTCGTCGTCGTCGGGTTCGGCCTGGCGGTCGCCGGGATCTCGCAGATCATCGCCCGCCGGACCGGCGCGACGATGCGCCGCGCGGTCGAACGCAGCGAGGAGATCGCCGTCTTGTCGCAGCAGGTCGCGGGGAACATGAAGTACATCCGCGTCGCCGGCCTGCAGTCCTGGGCGCGCTCCGTCCTCGGCCAGACCTTCGAATCGTACCGGGTCGCGCTGACCCAGCGGACCAATTTCGGCGAGCTCCAGCGGCTCGGCGTCGACGTGGCCGGGATCGCCGCCGTCGGGCTGCTTCTGCTC
>JAYVWD010000637.1:0-6265 GCA_043786345.1 Pseudomonadota bacterium | reverse complement strand
TTCCGGTGTAAAAACGGCCCGGGTCCCGGCGGATCCGGCCGGAACTCAAGCCAGCGCGATGCGGCGGCGGAACGCGATGAAGGTCAGGTCGTCCGGCTTCGACGGCTGCCCGTCTTTTGGCGCGCGCATGCGCTCGTGGCAGAGTTCGCGCAAGAGCGTGCTCGTCGCCAGGAGCTGGCCTTTGCGGCATGCGTCCACGATCTCCTCCTCGAGGAGGTTGTCGAAGAGCCCGTCGCTCGCCACGACGACCGTGTCCTTGGGCGACAGATCGATCAGGGGCCCGAGCTCGATGTGCATCGAGGCCGAGCCGACGAGGTTCGAGACGATGTGCCGCTGCCCGTGCATCATCGCCCCTTTCCGGTCGATCAACTCGGCGGCGAGCGCATAGCCCACGGGCGAATGCGACATCGTCATCAGCTTCACTTTGCCCTTTTGCCCGATGACCATGATCTGGGAATCGCCGACGTGATAGGTCCGCACCGAGTTTCGCGTGATCTCGGCGACAGCGAGGGTCGTCGCGGCGCCGACGCCGAGCGCGATCACCGCCAGGTTCGCCTTCTCGATGCCGTCGAGCACGGCGAGCCGGAGGTCCGTCTCGTTCCGCACGGCGGCGCGGACCGACGCGCGTAGGGCGTTGACGGCGATCTCCGAGGCCTTGGCGCCCGCCGGCAGCCCGCCGCAGCCGTCGGCCACCACGAGCAACCCCGAGCGGTCGTCGAAGGGGATCACCGCGCAGGAGTCCTCGTTGGGATCCGGCGAGTCGGGGCAGCGGGCGGTGAACACCGAGGCGAGCCCCCAGCCGAGCGGGTGCAGCTCGCCCTCGCTCATGTCGTGGCCGCAGTAAACACGCGGTTTGCTCGCGGCCTCGACGATCATCGGTTGCGGCCCCAGCTCAAGTTGTCGAGGTAGTCCGAGAGCTCACTGGCATTGCGGAAGCGCGCCTCGAGCCCCTCGCGACTGCGGTCCGAGAGGAGGTCCCGGACCGCGTTCGGAAATTTGCCGTGGAGCGACTCGCCGCCGATCGCCTCGTGGAAGATCGCCACCAGGTCGACGACGTCGCCGCGGATCTTCGCCCGGACCTGGGCCGGGTTGAACTCGCGCATCGGGGCCGGGGCCAGGTCGAGGAGCTTCACCTTGAAGCATAGGCCGACGCGCCGAACCATGATGTTGTCCGGGTGTAGCTCGCCGTGGAAGTCGCCGGCGCGGTGCACCTGCTCGACGCCGCTCGCGAGCGCGCGGAGCAGATGGAGGCCCTCGAAATGAGGCATCCGTTTGAACGGCCGCGCCGCCAGGTGCTCGCGCAGGAACTGCCCCTCGAGGTGATCCGAGACGAGAAACGTCACGGGCGTCCCCGCCACCGAGATCGTCTCCTGGGACCGGTACTGCATGAGGATATGGCAGTGCCGGAGCCGGTGGAGCTTTTGGGCGTAGTGCGCGGCGATCTGATGGTCGGCGTGGAGGTGCGGGAAGAAGAAGCGCGCCGTCCGGTCGATCCCGGTCGCCCGCTCGTGGAGCATGTAGAGCTCGCCGTTGTGCGAGTGCCCCTTGCCGACCTGGGCGACGACCTCGTACTTGCGCGCGAGGATCCGCCCGGGCGTAAAGTTGTAGGATTGAACCCGGTTTCCGGAATGGGATGGCAAGGCCATGGGCACCCTATGCTGACGGGCTCCGGGCAAAAAGCCTTGGAGACCGTTTGGGCTCTCGTGCGATTGTGCGAGTTGGACAATGTAAAAATGTTACGGGCTCCCTTCCCGGGCGGTCAATACCCCCTCCTGAGTAGATCGTAAAGGCTTGATATAAATGCCTAATAAAAATTCCGCGGCCGCTCTAAGAAATCCCCGTCGCCGCACGTCTTAGGAGGCGAGGGGACCCCCCATCAAAAGGCAGACGCCCATGGCCTTTGGCCGCGACCGCTCCTACCTGACCCTGGCGCTCGAGCGCTTTCAGGGCCCGCTCCTGCGCTACGTGGCCCGCATCCTCAAGGACGAGGAGCGCGCGCGCGACGTGGGTCAGGACGGCTTCGAGCAACGTCGTTCCGGCTTGGGACTTGTTCTGGGGCATGGAATTCTGCCGCCCTTTTAACCGAAAGGCTAACTTGGGAATTTTATCGGCGAATTGCGGCCCGCGCCTTAGGTCGCCTGCTGTTTTTAGTCATTTTCGGGAGTTGGTCTCAACGGGCCACGGCCGGCACGGACGGGATTCCCACTGGCCCCCGCACGTTGACCGGGGTCGGACAGGTGGCGGCCTTGCCCGGCCCGTCGCCGAGGCGGATCCAATAGTCCATCTTGTGCTGGCCCTGCGGGATGCCCGAGACCTCGAAGTACATGGCGACGCGGTTTTGGTCGGCGTCGTCGTCGGCGTCCCACGCGGCCGCGGCCTTGAACTTGGCGAGGTCGGCGACGAACATCGGAAAGAAGCCCTTTTCGACCAGGTAGCGCGGCACGACCATGTCGATGAAGAAGGGGCGGGCGACCGGCGGCTGGCCGATGACGCCCTCCATCGTATAAGTGCACATGCCCTGGCCGGTGGCGCGGCAGCTCTTCAGGCCTTCCCGGGCGAGGGCGGCGGTCCCCTCGGCGATCCACTTCGGATTGGCCGGGACCGCCGTCGAGCCCTTGGCCTGAGGCAGGATGCGGGCGGCCTTCGGCAGCCAGTTGAAGAGCATGCCGCTGCCCGGGTGCAGGCGCTCTGAGGGCTCGAGCGGGATGTCCATGAGCATGGGCAGGTTCGCCGAGTCGGCGAAGAAGCTCGCCGTCGTCGCCATCTTGAGGTCGATCTTGAAGGCGAGGATCTTGAGGAAGAACTGCAGGCGCTCGACGAGGCCCAGGCTTCCGCTGCGCGTGTGCTCGACGAAGGACTGCACGTTGGAGTTGGTGAGGTTGATGGTGAAGAAGTTCTTCACGTCGAGGTGCAGGAGGATGTCGGCGGCCTCGCCGGCGTTGAGCACCTGGCCGCTCTTCGGGTCGTGCACGGCGAGCTTCGAGAAGAGGAGCTGGTTGTTCGCGAGGTAGGTGTAGTCGAACAGGGGCGATTTGATCTGCTGGACGTCGGTCAACAGGGCGACCGGGTTCGGGACGCGGGAGCGCGTCGCGCCGGCCGCGTCGTCGCAGACGGCCAGGTAGGCGAAGCGGGCCGGCTCGGCCGGGTTCTGGAGCTCAAAGAGCCGGCCGGTCCGGCAGGGGGCCGGGTCCTTGTCCGCGCGTGGGGCGCCGAAGGTCTCGACCTGGAGGGCGATGCGGTCGAGCGGGGCGAGGGGGTCCCGATCAAGGTCCCTGCCGTCCTCGGGGACGATCAGGACGCCGCCGCCCATGCCTTTTTCCATAGGATCGACCTGGACCGGCTGGCTCTGCCAGCGCCGGGCCTTGCCGTCCACCTCCAGGGTGAACAGCCGCACGTCCCGGCGCGCGCCGGCCAGCGTGGGACCGAGCTGCTGCGCCTCGAGGAACGCCGGGCAGGCGGCGGCGGGACGGGGTGCCGCGGCATAGGCGACGACGACGAGGGTGGTAAAAACGCCGGCGCGGCGAGATCGCATGAACTGGCTCCTCGGATGGGGCTCTGATTCTCTTGTCCTATCGGTCGTTTAGGGCGGATTTTGAGGGACTTTTGCAGGCTCGAAAATGAACCTCGCCGAGGCATTTCAAACTATTGATTTAACTTATAAAAATGTGGTCCCGGACGAGCGCTTCCGAGCTCCTGGATTTTTCCTGGGGCCTTGGGTTATAGAAGGCTCTCCCAAAGAATCGGACCTTCGCTGGAGTTGGACCCCATGACCCTTCGCCTCGGAATCAACGGCTTCGGCCGGATCGGCCGCACCGTTCTCAGAGCCGCCTTCGCCGACCAAAACAAGGACATCGAGATCGTTCACATCAACGACCTCACCGACACGAAGACGCTCGCGCATCTGCTCAAGTACGACAGCGTGCACGGCACGTTCGCGAAAGACGTCCGGGCGGACGGCGACGCGCTCGTCATCGGCGACCGGCGGGTCAGCGTTTCCGCGATCAAGTCGCCCGCCGAGCTGCCGTGGAAGGAGAAGAAGGTCGACATGGTGTTCGAGTGCTCCGGCATCTTCACCGAGCGCAAAGACGCCGAGCTCCACATGAAGGCCGGCGCCCCGAAGGTCTTGATCTCGGCCCCGGCGAAGGGCGAAGACTTAACCGTCGTGCTCGGCGTCAACCACCAGAAGCTCGACAAAAACACGCATAAAATCGTCTCGAACGGCTCCTGCACGACCAACTGCCTGGCGCCCGTTGCCAAGGTGATCCAGGACGCGTTCGGCATCAAGTATGGCATGATGACGACCATCCACTCCTACACGAACGACCAGCGCATCCTGGACCTTCCCCACAAGGACCTGCGGCGCGCGCGCGCCGGCGCCCTCAGCATGATCCCGACCACGACCGGCGCCGCCAAGGCGATCGGCCTCGTCATGCCGGAGCTCAAGGGCAAAATGGACGGCATCTCGGTGCGCGTCCCGACCCCCAACGTCTCGGTCGTCGACGTCACGTTCGAGGTCAACCGGCCGACGACGAAGGAAGAAGTCAATGCGGCGCTCAAGGCGGCGGCCAACGGCCCCCTCAAGGGGATCCTCGGATTCTCCGAGGAGCCGCTCGTCTCGATCGACTACAATGGCAATACCCACTCCTCGATCGTCGATGCGGACTGCACGGCGGTGATGAACGGCACGATGGTGAAAATCCTCTCGTGGTACGACAACGAGACGGGCTTCAGCTGGCGCATGCTCGACGTCGCGCGGCTGATGTCTTGAACCCACCATCAGATTCAACGGACAGGGTGATCGACGGATGAGCAAGGAAGATAAAAAGCTGGTGACCCTCACGCGCAAGGAGGTCCTGGAGCTCCTGGCGGAAACGCGCGACCTGCGCGAGCGCGACATCAGGAAGGCGAACCTGATCAAGATCGACTTCTCGGGTTGCGATCTGCGCGGGAGCAACTTCTCGTATTCGAACCTCAAAGACTGCGTGTTTCGCGACTGCGACATGCGCGGGGCGTCCCTCTGGAACGCGAACCTGGAGGGCGCGGACTTCACGAACGCGAACTTAGAGGACGCGGACCTGGACTACGCCAAGCTGCGCGGGGCCATCCTATACAAGGCGAACATCCGGCGGGCGTCGCTGCCCACCGAGCTCATTCCGCGCGAGGACATCGAGGCTTCGGTGAATACCGGGTGCCGCGTCGGCGGCAAGTAACGGGGGCGCGCTCGCGCTCGCGGTCGTAGTCGTTTCCGAGGACTGGTCGAGCGCGACCACGACAACGACCGCGTGCGCGAGGCGCGTGCGCGAGGCCGGCCGTCATAGCCCAGGGGCGCCCGGTACGCCCGTCGTGCCGCCCGGTACGCCCGTCGTGCCGCCCGCTGCGGCGGCGGCAGCCGCGGCTTTGGCCGCGTCGCTCGTCGCCGCCGAGGCGGCGCCGCTCGCCGCCAGGTAGTTCTTGAGCTTCTCTTCCGGCGTCGCCCCGGGTGCGGCGTTGATCTTGTCCTGGAATTGAGCGATCGCCTGCGCCGCCTTTTGCTGCGTCTCGTTGTCCGGCGCCGCGCCGCCGAAGATCGCGGCCGCGGCCGCGAGCTGCGCGATCAGGCCGGAGGCGTTGGCCGAGCTCAGATTGAGGATCTCGTCGAGCGTCAGCTGGCCGTCGCCGTTCGTGTCGAGGGCCTTGGTGTGCAGGATGAAGGAGGCGGTCTGGTAGAGCGCCAGCTTGAACTTGTCGCCGGGCTGCGCGCTCGCCGCCGGGATCCGCGTTTCGAGGATGCTGCAGGCCTGGTCGAGATCGGACAGGTTCTTCGCCGACGCGGCCGGCATCACCGAGAAGAGCGCCGTGTAGTCCCCGGTGTGCGGGACGCCGGCACTCGACTGGTCGGACGAGGTCTGGTTCGCCGCCATGCGCTGCGCGAACTGGACCGGCTCGATGCCAGCGCGCTGCGCATAGGCCAGGGCCAGGATCGAGAGGAGCTGCGGGTTGTCGGGGTCGTCGGCGAGGGCCGTCTCGAGCGTCGTAATGGCCGTCGTCTCGTCGTGCTTCTCGAGCGCGAGCGTCGCGTCTTCGGCGGGGTCCTTCTTTTCCTGCTTCTTGAAGACGTTTTGGCCGCAGCCGGCGAGGACCGCGAGCAGGACGGCCGCGTTGGTGATTTTCCCGATGAAACCCATGGCGGACCTCCTTAGAACCCGGCCTTGATGCGGATGGCGTAGCGCGTGTCGGGGCGCGTGCCGACGCGCTCGCCGACTTCTTCCGAATACGCCGAGACGTC
>JAYVWD010000636.1:0-14952 GCA_043786345.1 Pseudomonadota bacterium | reverse complement strand
CTTTGGGCGATCGCGCGCGCGGAAGAGGTCCTACTCACCCACGACGACCAACGCATCGTGATCGACGAGGTCGCCGGCCAGGCGCTGGCGGCGGCGTTTCTCGCCCCGGGCTGGGTTTCCGCGCTTCTGGCGTTCGGGCTCTTCCGCCTGCTCGACATCACCAAGCCGCTCTTGATCGGCCGGATCGACCGCGACGCACCCGGCGCGCTCGGGACGCTCGGCGACGACCTTCTGGCGGGCGCGGTGGCGGGAGCGGTCCTTTGGCCCTTCTTTTCGTAGGCTCCCCGCCCGCGCCGGGCCGCGGCCCCGGCGAGCGGCGCGAGCGCTGGCTGACGCGCGTGAGCGTGTATGGCGGCCTATTTGCGGCGGTCACGCTGGTTCCGCTCGGCGCGCGGCTCTCCTGGCTCTGCGAGATCACGACGCACTTCCGCGTGCAGTATGCCGCGATCCTGGCCCTCGCCACGGGGCTGTCGCTGCTCGGGCGGCGGTGGCGCGCCGCCCTGGTGCTCGGCCTTTTCGCGGCCTGGAACGCGCTTACGTTCCTGCCGGCGCTCGTGACTCCGCCGACCTTTCCGGCCAGGGTCGGAACCGGCCGGCTCTCCGTCCTAAGCTTCAATATCTACAGCGGAAATCGGCGTCTGAGCGCGGTGGCCGCCTACGTGCGGGAGGCGGCGCCCGACGTGCTGCTGCTGCTCGAGGTCACCGCGGACGGCCTCAAAGAGCTGGCGCTCGAGGCGTCCGGCTTCACGGCGCTCGCCGTCGAGTCGCGCGCCGACAATTTCGGGCTGGCGCTCTTCCTGCGGCGCGGCGGCGCCGCGACCGTCGTGCCCGGGACGGCGCACATCGAGCACTTCGGCGGCGACTCGGTCGGGACGGCGCTCGCGGCCCTGACGGTCGACGGCCGGGAGCTCAGCCTGGCCGGGGTGCACTTCATCACGCCGACGAGCGACCGCAACGTCGCGCGCCGCGACGCCATGCTGGACGCCGCGGCCCGGTGGGTCGCGGGCCGCGGCGCGCGCGGCCTGGTGGTCGGCGATTTCAACGCGACCCCGTGGACGCCGGTCTTTGGCGAAGTCCTGAAAACGCACGGTTTGCGCTCGGGCGGCACCGGTGTCGGGCTCGGCGCCAGCTGGCCGACCTGGTTTCCGCCGCTTGGCATCCCGATCGACCACCTGCTCGTCGGGCCGGGCGTGACGGTCCTCGACCGCCAATTCGGGCCCGATCTGGGGTCGGACCACCACCCGCTGCGGGCCACTGTCGCCTTCTAAGGCGCGCGGGCGTTGGCGTTCTGGGCGCGTACGGGCTAAAATGAGGGGATCCCCAAAGCTCTGTGCCCCCTTCTCTCCCGTGAGGACGGCGATGACCCGAACCCTGCGCTCCATCTTCGCCTGCGTGCTGGCGTGCGTCGGCGTGATCCCGTTCGCGGCCTGCCAGACGGGCGGCACCCCTGGCAGCGCCGGCCTCTCCGGCAACGAGATGGGCTCCGAGCCGATCAACGACGCCGAAGCGAACGACTACAAGAAGGCGGTCGTACGCTGCTACAAGACCGGCGGCACGAAGGTCGTGAAGATCATGGGCGAGCTGCGCTGCTATTGATCAGGAGGCGACCTTGCGGGCGATGCGCGCGACCATCGCGTAAAGCTCCTCCGCCCGGAACGGCTTGGCAAGATACGCGTCCATCCACGTTGCCGACGTGGATGCGCACCTGGACGTTCAGGCTCGGCCCCCGCGGGCCGCGCGCTCCAGATCCGCCACCAGGCGCGGGCGGTCTTCCGCATGCACGCGCGCGAGCCAATCGGAGATGGCCCCCCCGAACTCGCCCGCCCGCAGGCCGCGGAGGGCCAGGAGGCGCTCGTCCCAGACGAGCTCGTCACGACGCAGCTCCCAGTCCCAAGCGCCCAGCCCGACGGAGCGGAGGGCCGCGGCCAGGCGGTCCGGGGCGCCGGCGCGAAAGCCGGAGAAGGCCGCAGACGGGGCGGCGGAGGGCGGGTGCGCCGAAGGCGCGGCTGCCGCCGGCGGAGCGGCTGCCTGCGGAGCTGCTGTGCTGGGGGACCTGCCTGGGGAGCTGCCGGCGAAGCCGCCGACGCCGCGCCAACCTCCGGCCCGGCGTCGTCCTCGCCGCCGCCCCCGGCGCGCGCCTGAGCCCGCGGCGAAAGCCCGCGCCCCCGGGCCAGCTTTCGCCGCCGCGCCGGCCCCTTGTTTTTCCGTACGCCGTCACTCATCGCACCAGGCGTATCGGCTGCCGAAGCCCCATTCCCCAGCCCCCGCGCGCGAAAGCCGTGGATACTTCTGGTTATGGTTACTTTGAGGCGGCCTTGCCAGAAGTCCAAGTGGATGTAACCGCAGACGATTCCCGCCCGTCCCCAGCCTTCTTAGCGGCTTGCCAATTTCCACGAGTCCGCTAGAATCGCCGCCTGAACGCCATCATTACCAAAAGCCGGAGGACTCATCTTGGCCGAGCAAACCCTTTCGATCATCAAGCCGGACGGAACCCAGCGGAACCTCGTCGGCAAGATCATCTCCCGCTTCGAGGAAGAAGGGCTGCGCGTCGCCGCGATGAAGAAGAAATGGATGTCGCAGCGGGAAGCCGAGGGCTTCTACGCCGTCCACAAAGCCCGCCCGTTCTTCGGCGAGCTCGTGCAGATGATGACCGGCGGCCCGGTCGTGATCATGGTCCTCGAAGGCAACGACGCCATCCAGAAAAACCGCAAGATCATGGGCGCCACGGACCCGGCGAAGGCCGATCCCGGCACCATCCGCAAGCTCTTCGCCAAGAGCATCGGCGAAAACACGGTGCACGGCTCGGACAGCCTCGAGAACGCCAAGATCGAGATCGCCTACTTCTTCGCATCCACGGAAGTTTGCTGATTTTCAAGTGAAAGCGCGCGGACCGCCCGGAACCAACGGGACGGCGCCGCGTTTTTCCATTTCATCCATGGACATGGCAGGATCTGCATGAATCAGCTCATCCAGAAGGTCGCGGCCGAACTCAAAATCAAGCCGGCGCAAGTTCACAACGTCATCCAGCTCATGATCGAGGAGGAATGCACCATTCCCTTCGTCGCGCGCTACCGCAAGGAGATGACGGGCTCGCTCGACGAGGTCGCGCTGCGCGACATCCGCGACCGCTACCAGTTCCTCTCGGAGCTCGAGTCCTCGAAGGTCAAGTACCTCCGGGTCGTCGAAGAGCACTGCCAGAAGAACCCCGCCCTCGCGGGCAAGTGGGACGAGCTCCGGAAGAAGTTCGAGGCCTGCGAAACCCGGCAGGAGCTCGAGGACCTCTACCTCCCGTTCAAGCCGAAACGCCGCACCCGCGCCATGATCGCCAAGGAAAAGGGCCTGGAGCCGCTCCTCGACACCATCCTCGCGCAGCGCGCCGCGCTGAACGACCTCCTCGGCGCCGCCCTGACCTACGTGACGCCCGAAGGCAAGGCCGAGGTCCCCCAGGAGCTGCGCGTCCCGGACCAGGAAGCCGCCCTCGCCGGCGCCGCCGACATCCTGGCCGAGCGCATCAACGAAACGGCGGAATTTCGCGCCGTCGTCCGCCTCATCAGCCTCGACACGGGCCTCCTCTGCGCCAAGCGCGTCGAGGAAAAGCCGGTCGCGCCGAAGGCCGCGGGCGACACGAGCGAAGACGAGCCCGTCCGCGGCAAGAAGTCGAAAAAGACCGACGCCTCGAAGTACGAAAACTACTTCGACTACAAGGAGCCGCTCAAGTCGGCCCCCTCGCACCGCATCATGGCCGTGCGCCGCGGCGAAGCCGAGCGCGTCCTGCGCTGCTCCGTCGAGGTGAATGAAGACCTGATCTTAGGCGACCTCCGCACCAAAGTCCTCGGCGAGCAGGTGGCCACCGATACCGTCCGCCGCTGGATGATGACGACGACCGACGACGCCTACAAGCGCCTGATGGGCCCGTCGATCGAGACCGAGATGCGCCTCATGATGAAGTCGCAGGCCGAGGACGAGGCGATCAACGTCTTCTCCAAGAACCTCGAAAACCTGCTGCTCCTGCCGCCGATCCCCGGCAAGGTCGTCATGGGCGTCGACCCCGGCATCCGCACCGGCTCCAAGCTCGCCGTCGTCGACGAGACCGGCAAATTGCTCGCGAGCGCGACCATCTACCCGGACTACCGTAAGGACGAGAGCGACAAGACCAAGCAGGCGAAAGCCATCATCACGGGCTTCGTCGACAAGTATAAGGTCGCCTGCATCGCCTGCGGCAACGGCACCGGCGGCCGCGAGATCGACCGTTTCATCACGCAGGTCCTCAAAGAGTTCAACATCAAGGACGTGAAGCGCATCGTGGTGAACGAGGCCGGCGCCTCCGTCTATTCGACGGACGACGTGGCCCGCGAGGAGTTCCCGGACCTGGACGCGACCATCCGCTCGACCGTGAGCATCGCGCGCCGCCTGCAGGACCCGCTCGCCGAGCTCGTGAAGATCAACCCGCGCTCGATCGGCGTCGGCCAGTACCAGCACGACGTCAACCCGAATAAGCTCGGCAAATCCCTCGAGGAGGTCGTCGAGTCCTGCGTGAACAAGGTCGGCGTCAACCTCAACACCGCCTCGTACAAGCTCCTCGAGTACGTCTCGGGCGTCGGCCCGACGCTCGCGAAAAACATCGTCCTCTACCGCAACTCCAACGGCGTCTTCAAGAGCCGCGACGAGGTCCTCAAGGTGACGGGCTTCGGCCCGAAGGCCTACCAGCAGGCCGCCGGCTTCCTCCGGGTGCCGAACGCCGGCAACCCCCTCGACAACTCCAGCGTCCACCCGGAGCGCTACGAGATCGTCGAGGCGATCGCCAGAGACCTCAAGAAAGAGCTGCCCGAGATCATCGGCAACAAGGACCTGGTCCAGGCGATCGCCTGGGAAAAGTACGTCACGCAGCTCGTCGGCATGCCGACCCTCAAAGACATCGAGAGCGAGCTCATCAAGCCGGGCCGCGACCCGCGCGAAGACGGCTCGCGCCTGCTCTTCTCCGACGAAGTGAGCGAGATCGAGGACTTAAAGAAGGACATGATGCTCAAGGGCACGGTGACCAACGTCACGAACTTCGGCGCCTTCGTCGACATCGGCGTCCACCAGGACGGCCTCGTGCACATCAGCGAGCTCTCCGATCAATACGTGAAGGACCCCTCGTCGGTCGTCGCCGTCGGGCAGATCGTCGACGTGCGCATCCTCGACGTGGACGTGCAGCGCCGGCGCATCTCGCTCTCGTGCAAGACGCAAAACGCGCCGCGCGCCGTGGCGCAGCAGCCCCAGGACGGCCGCAACCCGAACGACCGGCGCCCGCAAGGCGCGCAGCAGAACGGCAGCGGCGGCGGCAATCGCCCCCGTGGCGGCCAGGGCGGCGGCCAGGGCGGCGGCCATCAGCAGCAGCAGCAACAGTCCCAGAACAACTACTCCACCGCCCCCCGCCCGCAGCAGCAACAGCAGCAGCGCCAAGGGAAGCCGGAGAAGTCGGCGTCGCTGGACGACCTCCTCAACAAGTTCAACAAGCGGGGAGCCCCATGAAGAAGAGCTATCCCGTCAAGCTCGGCGTCATCGGCGGCTCCGGCATCTACCAGATGGACGGCGTCAAGCTCGTGGGCGAGCACGTGATGACGACCCCCTTCGGGAAGCCCTCGGACGTCGTCATCGAAGGCAAGGTCGACGACCGCACGGTCTTCTTCCTGCCCCGCCACGGCAAGGGCCACCGCTTCACGCCCTCGGAAGTGAACTACCGCGCGAACATCCACGCGCTCAAAGAGCTCGGCGTCACGCACGTCCTGGCCGTCAGCGCCTGCGGCATCATGCGCGAGGACATCCGGCCGGGCGACATGGTGGTGCCCGACCAGGTCTTCGACCGCACCAAGGGCGTGCGCGCCTCGAGCTTCTTCGGCGACGGCGTCGTCGGCCACGTGGGCTTCGCGGATCCGTTCTGCGACGAGCTCCGCAAGGTCATCCACGCGTCGGCCAAGGCCAGCATGGCGACCGTGCACGACGGCGGCACGTATGTCTGCATGGAAGGGCCGCAGTTCTCGACCCGCGCCGAGAGCAACTTCTACCGGAAGGCGCTCGCGCCGGCGGTCATCGGCATGACCGCCCTGCCCGAGGCGAAGCTCGCCCGCGAGGCGGAGATGTGCTACGCGATGCTGGCGCTGGCGACCGACTACGACTGCTGGCACGAGACCGAGGCCGACGTCTCCGTCGACGCGGTGATGGCCGTGCTCAAGGCGAACGCCGCGCTCGCCAACACCATCGTGAAAGCGGTCGTCAAATCCCTGCCCACGACCTCGACCTGCGAGTGCCTGGACGCCGCGAAGATGGCGATCATGACGCAGGCCGACGCCATCCCGGCCGAAGCCCGCAAGAGGCTCGCCGTGCTCTACGGCCGTTACCTGGACCGGTGAACACCCGAGCCTGGGCGTTTTTCGCGGCGGCCTTGGCCCTCGACGGACCGGCCGCCCGGGCGCGGGACGGCGACTTCCGGCAGGACCCGGCGCTGGAGCCGCTCTCCGGCGCCGCGCTCTATCGGATCGACGGGACGCAGACCGAGCTCAGGCTCGAGTCCCAAGGCCGGCGCGCGGTGGCGGCGTTCGCTCGCAAGGCGACCCCGAGCTACTACTGGGGCCTGCGCTTCCGGCCCGGCCGCCCCGAGGCGGAGTACGCCTACAAGATCCTGGACAAGCTCGTGCTCGGGACGTCCCTCGGGTACCACGCGTACCACCCTGGCGCGCTGATCAAGACGGAATGGTACGAGGCCGGCGGCTCCGTCGACTACCGCGTCGAAGGCGGTGCCCTCTCCCGCGCGACGATCCTGCACGCCTCTTACTTTCCGAGCCGCACGGCGGCGGTCGGAATGATCACCCGCCACGACGGCACGACCGGCGTCACCGTCTCGGCCCAATCCGGCGCCGGCGCCTTCGTGAACACCGCGGCCGCGACCCGGCATGAGAAAAAACTATCTGGAAAATTAATGAGTTACCTCGTCCTTGACGAGGGCTGGCGCCCGGGCCTCGGCCTGACCTTCGCGGATCGGCCCGGCGTCGTCGCCGCGCTAAACAAGCTCTGCCGGTAGGGCCGCCGGCGTCCATTCGCCGGAGGCCTTGAGCTCCTTCATCGCGGTGAGGATGCGCCCGCGCACGGTCTGCCCCTGGCGGCGCGCCTTCCGGAACATCCCTTTGTTGCCGGCGATCTGGCGGACGTCGTCGCCGATGATCTCGCGGCGCTTTTCCGGCAGGGCGGCGAGGATGACGTTGCGTTGGCCGTCGGAAAGCGTCGCGACCCAGGCGGCCAGGTCCTTGCCGCCGACGCCCTGGAGGATCTCGGCGCGGAGCTCGCCCTCCATGCCGAAGAACTGGTTGACGGTGATGTGGTTGGCGACGACGCGCTCTTTTAGCATCGGGTCGTTGACCGGCTGCTGGACGATCTGCTCGCCGACGTCCTCGCCGACGTTGTCGAGGAGCTCTTTGTAGTAAGAGACGAAGAACTTGCGGTTGTTCGACTCCTGGCCGCCTTGCGCCTGACGCAGGCCGTCGAGGATCTCGCGGTCGAGCTCGCTGCGCAGCACGGCGTCGGCGATGAACGACAGCTGGCGGGTGACGCGCGGGTACTGGTCCAGGTTTTCCGTCTGGAGGAGGTTGAGCAGGCGCGCCGTGCGCATCGGCTCGAGGTGCATGAGGAGCCGGGCGATCGCCGCGTCCTTCATCGCCGGGATGGACTTGCCGCTCAAGACCGTGGCCTCGGCCGTGACGTTGAAGTCGCGGGGCTTGACGAACCGGGACAGGACGTCGCTCGCGCCTTGGACGTAGCGGTGCTCGACGCGGGCGGCGACGCCAGGATCCGCGGCGCCCGACGCCTGGGATGCGAACGTTGCTAGCACCGACAAGACAGCGACGAAGAAATTGCGGCTCATATTCGACCTCCGCGTTCGTTCTCGGCGGCGCCCGGTGAACCCTTAGGAAAACGTTGCCCAGCCGAGAATCGTTGAAGTATCGCGGAATTTACCGCGGAACCTGGGCCCGGTTGGCGGCCGCGGAATACGGGATTCGTCGGTAAACGCCAAGCCGGTTTTGGCGGCGCCACAAGTGAGCGCCGGTCGATGCGCGAAAAGGCGCGGCTTTCGCGGGCAGTTCCGGGCCTTTCGGCGTCAATCGCCGGCGTCGGGGATGCCGGGCGCCGCCGCGCTCCCGGCGATTTGTGCCCGGTCGCTCTCGTCTTTGAGCGTGACGCCGCTCAGCCCCAGGCGCAGCGACTCCGCGACGAGCCAGGCGAGGCGGTGCGCGGCGAGCGCGGGGGAAAGGCCCTGCGCGTGGATGTTGGACACGCAGTTGCGGTCGGCGTCGCTCCGCCCCGGGCGGGGGCCGAACGTGAGGTAGGCGCCGAGGCTCGCGGGCGTCGCGAGGCCGGGGCGCTCGCCGATCAGCAGGAGCACCGCCCGGGCGCCGAGGGCCGCGCCGATCTCGTCGCTCAGGGCCACGCGGCCCAGCCGGACGAGGATTAGGGGCGAGACCGTCAGGGCCTTGTCGCGAAGGCGCGGCAACAACGCGGCGAGGAGGGGCGCGAGCTGCGCCTCGACGGCCGCCGCGGACAGGCCGCCCGAGCAAATGACGGCGACATCGGGAGGCGCGCCGCTTCCTGCCGCACGGAGCCGGGCGCCCTCCCCGGCCGCGAGTGTTCGCCCGAGGTCGGGCCGCCTGAGAAACGTCTGGTGGTCCGGCGCCGCCGAGCGCGCCTCGAGGCTCGCAAGACCCAATTTTTCCACATCTTTTCCTAGCGCCACCAGGTCGAGGTCGCGCCATACCGCGTCGCGTGCCCGGGCGTGCGCGAACCGAAACGCCAGCCACTCCGCGGTCGGCAGGCTGCCGCCGGCGCGGCCGAGCGCGATGCGCGCGCCGGTGAACGCTTTGAGCGCGCTCCAGGGGTCAGGCGTGAAAGCCACGGCCGCCTCCTGCCGGCAGCAGCGCCTGCATCCGCCCGAGGAGCTCGGCCCGGGCCGCGGCAGCCCCGAGGCGCCCGAGGCCGTCGAGGACGCCGGCGCGCTCGAGCCAGGCTTCGAACTCCGGCGCCGGCCGGAGCCCCAGGACCTGCCGGACGTACTGCGCGTCGTGGAACGACGTCGACTGGTAGTTGAGCATGATGTCGTCGGCGCCCGGCACGCCCATCACGTAATTGCACCCGGCGACGCCGAGGAGGGTGAGGAGCGTGTCCATGTCGTCCTGATCCGCCTCGGCGTGGTTGGTGTAGCAGACGTCGCAGCCCATCGGCAGGCCGAGCAGCTTCCCGCAGAAATGGTCCTCGAGGCCGGCGCGGATGATCTGCTTCCCGTCGAACAGGTATTCGGGGCCGATGAAGCCGACGACCGTGTTCACCAGCAGCGGCTTGAACCGGCGCGCGACCGCGTAGGCGCGCGCCTCGAGCGTCTGCTGGTCCACGCCGTGATGCGCGCCGGCCGAGAGGCAGGAGCCCTGGCCGGTTTCGAAGTACATGACGTCGTCGCCGACCGTGCCGCGGCCGAGCGAGAGCGCCGCCGCCTGCGCCTCGGCGAGCAGGGGGAGGGTGACGCCGAAGCTCGTGTTCGCCCGCTGCGTGCCGGCGATCGACTGGAAGACCAGGTCGATCGGCACGCCGCGCTCGATCGCCTGGATCTGGGTCGTGACGTGGCCGAGGACGCAGGACTGTGTCGGTACGCCGAGGCTCGTGATCAGGCCGTCGAGCAGGCGCAGCAGGGTGAAGGTCGCCTGGACGCTGTCGGACGCCGGATTGATGCCGATCACCGCGTCGCCGCAGCCGTAGAGCAGGCCGTCGAAGATCACCGCCGCGATGCCCTTCGGATCGTCGATCGGGTGGTTCGGTTGCAGGCGCACCGCCATTCGGCCCGGCAGGCCGATGGTGTTGCGAAAGCGCGTGATCACCCGGCACTTGCGCGCCGCGAGGATCAGGTCCTGATTGCGCATGATCTTGGCGACGGCGGCCGCCATCTCGGGCAGTACGCCCGGGGCGAGGGCCGTCAGGACCTCCGGGGTCGTCTCGTAGGCGAGCAGCCAGTCGCGAAAGCCGCCGACCGTCAGGCTCGCGATGGGCGCGAAGGCGGCTGCATCGTGGCGGTCGAGGATGAGGCGCGTGACGTCGTCCGTTTCATAGGGGACGACGGCCTCGGTCAGGAATTGGGCGAGGGGGACGTCGGCGAGGCAGAGCTGCGCCGCGACGCGTTCTTCGTCGGTCGCCGCGGCGGTCCCGGCGAGCTGGTCCCCCGAGCGCAGCGGGCTCGCCTTGCCGAGGAGCGCGGCGAGCGAGGGGAAGCGCCAGGCCTTGCCGCCCAATGTGGTCCGATACTCCATGGGACAGGACTCTATCACGATCACCCGTGGCGGCATAAGCCGCGGGCGCGAAAGGGCCGGCGGGCCGGCCCCGCCGGCCAAGGCCGGATGAGGCTTGAACTCAGCGCGAGCAGCGTGCCAATATCGTCCAGGCCACCCACCACTCGATGGAAGACCCGACCGACGCCCATATCACGAGGCTCCGCGACCTGCAGCCGTGGGCGAGCCGGGCCCCGGCTCATAGAGCAAGGGCTTCATGATCTCCGCCCAATGCACCGAGGCGCCCAAGGCCGAGAGCGTCCCCTGCATGCACCATGAATAGCGCAGGAACTTCATGTCCTCGAGCGGCAGCCGGACGACCATGCGGTTCGGCGTGCCGATGGTGGCGCCTTCGACGTTGCGCATGAGCGCCTGCCGGTCGAACTTGCCCGCGCCCGCCATCCGCAGCATCGCCGTGTTGGCCAGGCCGACGCGCCACGCCGCCTCCAGGTCGAGCTCGTAACCCGGCGCCGTGAAGCCCATGCCGCTCACCGCCGCGTCGAAGCGCGGGCGGTCCTCCTCGAGCAGGCTGCGGAAGAGCCCCTTCCACTGCTCGAGGCGCAGAGCGTTGCAGTGGTCGCCGTACCCGAAGTCGAGGAAGGCGACGCGCCCGTCGGGCAGGAACAGGAAGTTCCCGGGGTGCGGGTCGCCGTTGAAAAAGCCGCTGTGGAAGAGCGTCTCCCAGCCGAACCGGTAGATCGTGCGCCCGGCCGCGTCGCGCCGCTCCTGGGAGGCCGTCTCGGCGAAAGTGCTGAAGCGCTCGCCCTCCACGTACTCCATGGTGATCACGCGCCGCGAGGTGAACTCGTCGATCACCGCCGGCACGAAGACGTCCGGAAACTTCGCCGCCAGCAGCCGCGCCTCCTTCTGGAGGGACGCCTCGCGCAGAAACTCGCACTCGTCGAGCAGCTGCGCGGTCGAGACCGCGATCACGTCGTCGACGTTCGCGGCCGGGAAGATGAAGCGGAAGATCGGCGCCAGCATCGCGATCAGCTTGTGGTCGGCGCCGATCGCCTCCTTGATGCCCGGATACTGGACCTTGACGACGACCGGCCGCCCGTCGAAGAGCACGGCGCGGTGGATCTGCGCGATGCTCGCCGCCGCGAGCGGCTCGTCCGACCATTCGGCGAAGAGCTTTTCCGGCGGCGCGCCGAGCTCGTCCTCGACAACGCGGCGGATCACGGCGGCGGCCATCGGCGGCGCCCCCTCGCGCATCGCGTCGACGGCCTCCTGGATCTCCTTCGGCAGGCGGGGCGAGAGGAAGGACAGGATCTGGCCGAACTTCACGTAGGGCCCTTTGAGCCCGCCCAGGGTCTTGGTGATGCTCGCCGCGATCTGGCTCAGCTCCTCCGTGTACAGGCGCTCCTTGGCCTCGGGGCTCCGGCCGAGGCGCTTCACCTTGCCCTTGAGCATCGCGCCGGCGAGGCCGAGCGTGAACCGCGTCACCTCGGAGGCGCGAGCTATGCGGCCCGTCTGCACGCGCTCGAGGGCCTCCTGCTCATGGCGGGCCGCGGCGCGCGCCTCCTCGCCGAAGCGGAACCAGGCGTTCACCGACAGGTCGCGGAGGAGCAGGAGCGCGTCGGGCACGGCGCCGTCGCTCAGGCGCAGCGACAGCGCGCGGTACTCGGAGGCGGCCTGGGCCGCGAGCAAAGGCTGGTGGTGGCGCACGAGCCAGCGCGCCGCGGCCGCCCAGACGAGCAGCTCGGCGTCGATCGACGGCACGCGCGGCGCCTGCTCGAGCGCGTCGCCCAGGTCGCGCAGGCGGAGCTGGAGCGGGATCTCCTGGTCGTGCGCGCGGTCGATCGCGAGCGCGCACTCGTAAAGCGCGGCGAGCGGACTGCCCCGGCGGAAGTCGTCGCCGAAGGTGCGGCGGACGGTCTCGGGCTTCGGCACGCGGCCGAGCCAGCTCTTGACCGGGACGGCCTTGGTCCAAAGGCCGGCCTCGAGGACGCGCGCGGCGTCGCGGTGGCCGCCGGCGCGGTTGACGGCGGCGACCATGCGGGTCAGGTCGGCGGTGGCCTGGGCCTCGCGGCGCAGGGCCTCCCAGGCGAAGCCTTCGAAGTAAACATCAAATTGCCTATCTTCTTCGCCCGCAGAGGGCCTGGAGGCGTCGGGTCGCGCCGCATCCGCGGGGGCTGGGCCGCCGGCGCGAGCCGCGACCGCGGAGCCGGAGCCGCCAGGGCCCGCGGCGTCCGCGAGCGCGCTCGCCTCGCCGAGCCGCCCCGAAAGGCGCAGTGCCGTGAGCTTCCCGAGCCGCGCCCGGCGCGAAAGCTCCGGGTCGCGGCCAGCGATCGAGAAGCCTTCCAGGGCCAGCGCGGCGTCGCCGCGGCGGAGGGCCTCGTCGGCCGTCGCCAGCGCCTGCACGCCCTCGCCGCCCTCGCCGACGCCCTTGGCGAGGAAGAGCCCGAGCTGGGTCGTCCACGCCGCCTGCCAGCTCCGCCCCTCGCGGCGCCGGACCCGGGCCGTGACGAGCGCCAGCTCCCCGTGCAGAAACGAGAGCCTTGACGCGAGCGGCGCGACGCCCTGCGCCCTTAAGATCGCCTCGCCGGTGTCGGCGAGACGCGCCGCCTCCGGCGCCGTCATCACGCCCTGCCGCGCATGCAGCGCGAGGAGCTGCGTCACCAGCGCGAAGCGCCGGAGCTGCGCGTCCGCCTGGAGGTCCGACTCGAGCGCCGCGATAGCGTCGCTCAGGACCTCCCGCGCCGCGTCCGGCCCCTTCTCGCGCTCCGTGCCGGAGGCCGTGAGCGCCGCGGCGCCCCGCTCCTGCTCCCACCGGACCGCCGTCCAGCGCCCCTGGTCTTTAGGACCGGCCATCAGCCGCCCCCCGTCGTCAGGCCGCGCGTCGGGCCTGGCCGGAACGGGTGCGCCCAGTGCGCGAACGACACGGGATCCCGCGTCTGGACCCAGACGCGGCCTTTGCCGGTGAAGCGGCAGACGAGCCCTTCGCCGCTGAAAAAGAGGGACCTGTAGCCGCCGACGCGCGCCACCGAGTATTCGAGGCCGCCGGTGAAGCCGATGACGTGCCCGGTATCGACGACGTACTCGCCGTCGACGTCGATCGGGACGAGCGCCCCGTAGGCACTGAACCACAGGTCGCCGGTGCCTTCGCAGCGGATCAGGAAAAGGGCGCTGCCCGAGAAAAAGCCCTTCACGAGCCCCTGCCACTGGGTGGCGACCCTGACCTCGGGCGCGGCCGCGAGGAACGCGGAGTTCTGCAGGAAAATGGCCTGACCTTCGAGCGCGAGGTGCTCGAGATCGCCCGGCGCGCCGGGCGCGATGCCGATCTCGCCCTCAGCGCCTTCGGCGGTGAACTCGTTCAGGAACAGCGACTCCCCCGTCACGAGCCGCGCAAGCCCGCCCTTGAGCCGCGTCTTCATCCGGAGGTGGGGCGACATCGTCGCCATCGCCGAGGCCTCGACGCAGAGCGTCCGGCCGGTCGGAATCGCGACGGTCAGGAACGCGAAGTCCGGCCGGTTCTCGATCTGGAAACGGTAGCCGGAAGCCGCCATCGTTCAGGCCTCCCGCGGACGAAGCAAGGGGCCGAAGCGCCGGCCGAACGCCCGGGCGCTGTGCGACTGGCAGTGGAGCCGCCCGCGGCCCTCGAAGCGGCAGACGAGGCCTTCGCCGCTCAGGGCCGACGAGATCCAGCCGTTGGCCGCCTTGCCGAGCGCGAAGCCGAGCGTCGCGGGAAACGCGGCGACGTGCCCGAGGTCCACGACATAGGCGCCGTCCACGTCCACCGTGTAAAGCGCGCCGAAGGCGTTGAGGAGGATAAAGCCCGCGCCTTTCACCTCGAGCCAGAGCGCGCGCTCGCCCGCGAGCAACCCTGTAAGGCCCTGCCAGCCGGCGTCGACCGTGACGCCGCGACCGGAGGCGAGGTAGGAGCCGCCCTGCACGATGAGCGGCGCCTCGTCCGCGGCGCGGTCCAGGGCCAGCACGTCGCCGGGCAGCGTCGGCGCCAGCCACACCTCCCCGCCGCCGCGCCCCGCCGTGAAGCGGTTCAGGAAATAGGACTCGCCGCCGAGCACCCGCTTGACCGCGTCCAGGAGGCCGCCGCCCTTGGAAAGGCTCGTCGTGGTCTCGATGGCGACGCCGCCGCTCATCGCGATCATGGCGCCGGCCTCGGCCGTGAGCGCTTCGCCCGGGTCCAGGGATACCTTGGCCGCCGCGTTCGCGGGGCCGTGTAAGACGTCGACGCGCATGGTTTTTACGGCAACCTCGGGTTCAGGTAGTCGCGCAGGCCGGCGAGGCTCCGGGTCTGGACCCAGAAGCGGCCGCGGCCCTCGAGCCGGGTGACGAGCCCCTCGCCGCTGAAAAGGCTGCCGAAAAAGCCGCCCGCGACCTGCGGGCGCAGACGGATCTGCGGCTCATAGGCGACCAGATGCCCGCCGTCGACCACGTGGGCGCCGGAAAGTGACCGTAAAACGAGGCCGCCGTAGGCGCCGATCCAGACGGTGCCCTCGCCCTTCGCCTGGAGCTTGAAGAGGCCGGCGCGCGCGAGCCACGAGGCGAGGCCCGCCCACCTGACCGCGAGGCGCACGCCCGGCGTCGACGCGAGGAACGCGCCGGGCCGCAGGCAAACGGCCGTTTTCGCCAGCGGCAGCGCCTTGAT
>JAYVWD010000635.1:0-1855 GCA_043786345.1 Pseudomonadota bacterium | reverse complement strand
GGCTTCGGCAAGGAAATCGCGGGCGGCCTGGTCCGCGCCGCCTTCGACGACTTCGTGCTCCACCGCGTCGAGGCGCTCGTCAACCCCGCCAACCGCCGCTCGCTCCGCCTTTGCCGCTCGATCGGGATGCGTCGCGAGGGCTTGAGCCGCGCGCGCATCCGGACGCTCCGCGGCTGGAGCGACATGGTGGTCATGGCCCTCACCGCCGACGAATGAGCGGGCCGCCCTCGACGACGCGGAGGCGCACGCCTTAAAACTCGGGCGAGGAGCCGGTGCCGTTGTCGAACCAGATGCGGTCTTCGCGCGCCTGGAACCCGAGGTTGCCGTAGAGTTTGAGGGCCGCGGCGTTGTTCTTGAGGGCGGTGAGCGTCACCAGCGGCGCGGCTTCCAGCGCGGCCGCCGCGAGCGCCGAGGTGACCTCGGTCGCGTAGCCTTTGCCGCGCGCCTCGGGGCGGGTGCGGATCCCGACGAGATCCCAGACTTCCGGGACGCGGACGAACGTCGACGCCACGGCCATGAGCTGCGGCCCTTCCCAGACGCCGAAGAGCATGGCGCCGCGGATCCAGCTGAGGAGGCCCGGCGCGGCCTGGGGCGGCGCGCCGTTGAACGCGGCCAGCGCGGCGGCGTCGTCATCGTTCAGGCGGCGGGTGCGGCCAGGGGCATGGCGCGGCTTGAAGCTGGCGCGGGTCGCCTCCATGCGTTGCTCGATCCAGGCGCGGCCCTGCGGCGCTGCCGCCTGCATGAGCGGCAGCAGCGTCGCCGGCGTCTCGCGCATAAGAAACGGCGCCTTCGGCAGGTGCGCGAGCAGCGGGGCGACGCCCTCGGGCGTACCGCTCACGGTCACCGACAGGGTCTGCTGAGCGCCAGGATGGCCGGTCAGCAGCAGGTAGCTCAGCTCGCCGTCGAGGCGCGCCGGCTCCCGGTAGAAAAGCGTCGTTTTCTCGGGCCAGGCTTGCAGATCCTGGAGCGCCCAGGCGTGCGATCCGGCGCTGCGGCGGAGGTAACCGAGCACCAGTGGGATGCTTTCCTTGTCCGCTAACTTGCTGTCATCACGCATAAATCAACCTCATGGATGCAGTGGCGCCGGTGGCGGGGCGGCTTGTCCGAGCGTGCCGGCGGCGGATTCCGAGTCTTTCTTCGCATCCCAGCGCGGCGGCGCCCAGCCGTTCGAGTACGTGAGCGCGCCGTGCCAGCCGTTGACGGCGAAGTTGACGGCGCCGTTCGAGTAAAAGGGCGCGCTCGGCTCGGCCGTCAGCGGGCTGAAGTCCTCCTGCGCGGCGATGACGCGCGGACCATCGACGTCGGTCGGCAGCTTCGCCTCGTTCTCGGGCGTGCCGTCGAAGGTCCGCACCGTGAACGCGAGGCGGCAGTCGCCGGCGTCGACGAAGTCGTTGCTCTCGGGGTGGCGCCGCAGGTGGCAGGCCTTACCGTCGGCCTTCGACCACATCGTGCGGCCTTCCTGGACCGTCACCTTGAGGGTGTCGACGCCGTTCGTCGTGGTTTTCGTCACTTTGCGCGCGGTGAACTGCATGTCGAGGGCGTACCAGGTCAGCTCAGCGCCGGCGCAGGTGCCGCCGCTGCCGCGCGCGTCGTTGAGCGTTTTGCCGACGAAACGGCGGAAATCGCCGCCGGGGCAGCCGATGATCAGGAGCCCGCGCGCGGTGTTCGAGATCTCGGTGACGGTCTCGCCCGTCGCCTTCGGGGCCTCGTCGCAGAGGCCCGTCAGATCCAGCGAATATTCAAGGCGGAGGCTGTCGGACGTCACGCCGATCGGCAGGTCTTTGAGCTTTTTCGCGATGCAGGCGTCGATGCCGGTCGCGAGGCGGCTCAGTTTCGCCGTCTCCGGCAGCGGCAG
>JAYVWD010000634.1:0-9039 GCA_043786345.1 Pseudomonadota bacterium | reverse complement strand
CGCGTGAGCTGGCAGATGACGATGGACCCGCAGACCCGCTGGCTCTACTGGCGAAACGTCGCGAAGCTGCTGCCGCGCGGCCACGTCGTCTTCGAGCAGGTGATGCGCCTCATGGGGATCTACCTGCACTTCAAGCGTCAGACCAAGTACCTGGACCAAGTCCTCGAGAAGCAGATGAAGAGCCAGCTCGCGCTCCCGCCCGAGTTCAGGAAGGTAGTATAGCGGCGCAAAGCGCCATCAGGCCCTTGCTCGTGTCCATCCACGTATAGAACCCCTCCGTCTCGTGTCCGGCTTTCGTCAGCGGCGACGTCGTAAGCAGCACCCGGGCCCGGATTTTGCCTTCTGATATCCCCGTCACCTCGGCATCGTGAAAGTGGAACATGCGGCGACCCAGCGGAAAATGGCACTTGAACAGCGCTTCCTTGAAGCTGAAGAGGAGCGCGAGAAGCTGCGCCCGCGGGACGCCGAGCGCCGCCGCCGCGGCGTCCAGCAGCACGCCCTCGGCCGCCGACGCCAGGCGCGGCTCGAACGCGGGCTTCACCCGCGCCGCGGCCTCCGCATCGATCCCGACCCCGGCGTACGCCGCGTCCGGCGCCAGCGCCACGCCGACGAACCCGTCCTTGTGGGTGAGCGAGCCCTTGAGCCCGGGCGGCCAGCTCGGATCGCCTTCGGGCCGGCGGGGAAGCGCCCCGCCGAAGCCGGTGAGGGCGCGGATGAGGTAGCGGCTCCGGCGGTACTCGTCACGCCGCGCGGGGTGACGGAGCGAGGCCGCGTAGGCGGTCTCCTCGGGCGATAGCAGGGCCAGGATCGCCGCCTCGGACACGGCGGCTTCGGGCGGAAGCCAGGCGACGGATAGCGGGCCGCAACGGACGGCCTCCAGGAAAGGCAGACCCATGAGCTTGTTTTCGAGTGCTTCGCGGTCGATGAGTTGGTGCCTCCTCGCGGCCTTGGGCGTTGGCCCCGCGGCGCGCGCCTTCGCGCAGGATAGCACCGAAACCGAAAAAACGGCGGCGCCGGAGAAGACGGACGCGCAGAAAAAGAGGAAGAAAGCCAAGAGGAAGGCGCCGGCCGCCGCGGCCGCCGCCAAGTCCGAGAAAGAGCCGGAAAAACCGAAGGACGCGGCGCCGGTGACCGAGACGACGGTGATCGAGCCGAACCTCGTCTACCGGATCGGCAAGCTCTGGCCGCGCGCCGGCTCCGTCTACCACAAGCCCGAGCACGGCGACTACTTCGACCAGATCTATCTGACGCTCAAGTTCCAGAAGACCTGGAACTACGCCCACACCATCGTCGTCGAGCCCGGCTTCCGCACCAAGCGCGAGAACCCGTCCGCCTGGGACGACCTGCACCACCTGGAGCAGGCCTACGTCGAGTCGGCCGCGACCGACCGCCTCACGCTCACCGCCGGCAAGAAGACGGAGTACGAAGGGTCAGGCTTCATCGTCAACCCGTCCGACCTCCTCAACGAGGACAAGGACGTGCTCGACCAGATCTACCAGAAAGAGGGCGTCGTTTTCACCCGCGTCCGCGTCCGCATGCCGGGGGATTTCACGCTGGGCGTCGGCTTCATCCCGCTCGCCTCGGCGCCGACCAACAAGGGCCGGGGGCTGCTGCAGCTCGCCGGCGAGGTGAAGCAGGTCGAGGTCCGCTTGAACGTGACGGAGCACGAGACCGACAAGTCGACCACGGGCCTCTCGCTGCAGCGTTTCGTCGGGGAGCGTTTCGAGGTCCACTTCGACGGCCGCTACCAGACGCGCCAGCGCAATCCCGACACCGAAGGCAACCAGTACCTCGAGTACTCGCAGTACACGAGCCACGACCCCAAGGTCAAAGACGATGCGAGCGGGTACTACCTCGGCGGCACGCGGTTCATCATCACCCCGCGCCGCACCTTCGTCCTCGAGCTGATCCAGCAGCAGGCGGGCCTGCTGCCGGACGACTTCGCGAAGTATTTCGGCGCGCTGCGCGACGAGCACGCCAAGGGCTTCGGAGCGAAGAACCCGCCCACCCGGCTCCTCGGCCGCCACTACGTCTTCACGAGCCTGCAGGACGACGAGACGCTCCCGTCGACGCACCTGAGCGCCAACTACCTGCTCAACACGGACGACAAGAGCGCCTTCGTCGTCCTCGCCGCGCGGTACGCGATGTCGCCGCTGACGAGCGTCGAGCTGAGCCCGACCTACTTCCGGGGCTCGGTCGACACCGAGTTTGGGGAGATGCCTTTCGCCCAAGCCTACTACATGATTTTTCGTGGGCGTTTTTAAGGGCTTAAGGCCGATGCCTCAAGTGTAAGGGCGGGATTCCGATAGGGACGTAAGATGCAACCCGCGCGTGGGAGATGGTGCATGCGCTCCAAATTGGGCCCTATTCCCTTGCAGGTCATCCTCGCGGTCGGTCTGGCCACGGCCCTCGCCCAAAGCTGCGGCGAGAAGAAGGCGCCGTCGGCGGAGACCGGCTCCTCCAGCGGCGGCGGCAGCGGCTGCAAGGGCTCCGCGAAGCTCAAGGCCTGTAGCGACGACGATGATTCGGGCACCACCTCCGGGACCGGCACGAAGCCGAGGACGGGCACCTCGACGGGATCGAGCGGCACCGCGACCAGCGACCAGCACATCGGCGACGACGACGACTCGTCCGCGGACACCTTCGACCTCTGCAAGGTCGCCAAGGCCGACGGCAAAGTCGGCGCCAGCCCGCTGATCGGGAAGATCTGCCCCGACGTCGCGGCCCTGCGCGGCAAGGCTTTCGACGGTACCAACAACAAGGTGGCGCCGTCGGTCGTCCAGAGCGGCAGCAATCTCAACGTCGACTCGACGGCGGGCTCGCTCGTCCCCGCGGCGGTCGACGACTACTACAAAATGATGCGCATGCAGGTCAACGACGCGAAAGTCTTCAAGACGGCCTTCGCCAACTACGACCACAACGCCGTCGTCGAGGACCTCACCAACGCGGGCGACGAGCCGAAGTACCACTACACCAACACGGACGGCGACGGCGCCGTCTCTTACAGCGCCCAGTCGCACTTCGTGACGCTCAAGGCGGGCGTGGCATACGCGCAGATCACCGAGCAGACCACGACCGACCCGGCCGTGACCGAGCGCATGATGAAGCTCCAGGCCCTCGTCATCCTCGAGAAGAAAGACGCGACGCACACCTACGTTTACACGACGACGATCCAGCAGTACACGGAGCCGGGTGGCGCTTCGAACGCCGCGACCCTGAAGACGCGCGTCCACGAAAGCCTCATCGCCGAGCAGGGCTACGCCTTCGAGAACGCCAAGGTGGCGAAGGAAAAGGCCAAGTAAGTCCGGTCCGCGCAAGGAACCCGGGTCCCTTCGGTCAAGCTCCCGGAAGGACCCAGTTTTTTTCCAGTCGTTTGACGCGCTTCAAGTCGTCCGGGCCCCGTGCCGATAAGAGGCCTATGAGGGGTCTTCGCCTAAAATTCAGCCTTTGGCTCGTGCTGCTTGCGATATTCACGCTCGTTCCGGGCGCGAGCTGCTCGGACGGCCCGCAAATCGCGGGCGGCAACGGCGGCGGCCTGGGCGGCCTCACCAAGGACAAGAAGAAAAAGAAGAAGGCGGCGAGCGCCCAGGACGGCGATATCTCGACCGACGAGGGCGGCCAGTCGAAGGAGATCGACTCCGGCGACCTGAGCGACGGCGGGGAGAGCTCCAAGCAGCTCCAGGGCTCGAGCTCGGACGCCGCCGCCGCCGAGCCCGAGGCGCCGGCCGTGCCGCCGCCGCCGATCAAGTTCCCGACCTTCGACTTCAACGGCAAGGGCGCCTGCACGTGCAAAGGCAAGGTGCACACGACGCTCGCCAAGATCTCGACGGCGCTCGACGCCGCGGCCCTGAACATCAACATGTACTACGCCGACATGATCCTGAGCGGCAAGAGCAAGGGCCAGGAGCAGGCCACCGAGAAGATCCAGCAGAACACCGGCATCACCACGTATTCGCGGCCGAGCGTCGACGAGGTGAAGGCCCTGAAAGCGGGCGGCTTCGACTGGGCCTCGTACGCCATCTTCGCCAAGGGCGTCACCAAGACGCGCCAGGGCCAGGCCTATACGTTCGACAAGCCCCTGCCGGTCTTCCCCTGGCCGGCCGTCGCGTCCCGCTACAAGGCGCTCGCCGACGCCCCCGGCAAGACCAAGAGCTGGTCGGCCAACGTCGCCGGCTTCCACGCCTTCGCCGTCACCATCTCGCTGACCCTCACCGAGGCGACGGCGGAGAAGATCGTCGTCAGCCTCCACACCGAGATCTCGGGCGACGACCAGGGCAAGTTCTATGAGGACTTCCCGGTGGCGCGCGACTCCGTCTACACCATCAACCCGCAGGCGCTCCTCGTCACGCGGATCGACAACACGAACCTGTTCTTCGGGGACGAGTGCAACAAGTCCCAGGAGCAGGTGAAGATGGCCTATCTGATCTGCAAGCGGGACTCGGAAGGCAAAGTGGACCAGTTCGGCTGCGAGCAGTAAGATCGTCAGGTGCTCTTCAACTCGTTCACGTTCGTCTATTTCTTTCTGGTGACGTACGCGCTCTACCGCGCGCTGCCGCACCGGCCGCAGAACCTCGTGCTGCTCGCCGCGAGCTACGTCTTCTACGGCTTTTGGGACGGGCGTTTCCTGGCGTTGCTGATCGCCTCGTCGACCTTGGACTACGCCTGCGCGCGGGCCATCGGGGCGGCCGCCGACGAGCGCCGCCGGCGGCTCTTCCTGGGCCTGAGCCTGGGCTTGAACCTCCTGGTGCTGGGCGTGTTCAAGTACTTCGACTTCTTCGCCCAGAGCTTCGGCGCCCTGCTCGACGGGCTGGGCCTTCACGTCTCGCCGCCGGTGCTCGGGATCGTGCTGCCGGTCGGGGTGTCGTTCTACACCTTCCAGATCATGAGCTACGTCATCGACGTTTACCGCCGCCGGGTGCCGGCGGAGAAGGACTACGTGGCGTACGCGTTGTTCGTGGCGTTCTTCCCGCACCTGGTGGCCGGGCCGATCCAGCGGGCGGAGATGCTGCTGCCCCAGGTCAAGGCGCCGCGCCGGGTCACGGCCCAGCAGCTCGGGGACGGCTTCTGGCTCATCCTCCTCGGGTACTTCAAGAAAACCGTGGTGGCCGACAACCTCGCGCCCTACGTTCTCAAGCTCAAGGACGGCATGCCGGCGCTGTCGGGGGGCGAGTTCCTGGTGCTGTTCTACGCCATGGTCTTCTACGTCTACGCCGACTTCTCGGGGTATAGCGACATCGCCCGCGGCTTGGCCAAGCTCCTCGGCTTCGAGCTGACGGCCAACTTCCGCATGCCGTTTTTCGCGCGCAACCCGCCGGACTTCTGGCGGCGCTGGAACGTCAGCCTCTCGGACTGGTTCCGGGACTATGTGTTCGCGCCCCTCTCGCGCTTGCGCGGAAAGTCGGGGCGGACGCGCCTTTATATGGGGTTTTGCGCGTTTCTGACGCTCTGCCTGTGCGGCCTCTGGCACGGGGCGTCGTGGAACTACGTGGCCTTCGGGGCGGCGCACGGGCTCCTCATCATCGGGTACTACGCGCTCCGGCCGTGGCTCAAGGCGGCGCTCAAAGGCCCGTTCTGGCGGAGCTGGACGGGCCGCGGCGTCCTCAACCTGGCGGCATTCCACCTGCTCTCGCTCCCCGTGATCTTCTTCTTCGTGCGCACGCCCGGCGACGCCTGGGGCTTCGTGCGCTCCATCGTAACGGCCGCCTACAACCGCGACGCCCTGGTGCTGCTCGCCACGCTCGGGGTGTTCGGGGTGCCGCTGCTCGTGCTCGACGCGTTCCAGGAGCGCACGGGCGACCTGCTCGTCGTCCGGCGGCTGCCGCCCGCGGCGCGGACCCTGTGTTACGCTTTGACGTTCGCCGCGATCGTCCTGAGCGGGGAGACCGGGACCCATGCGTTCGTCTACTTCCAATTCTGACGGGCGCGCCCGCGCCTTGCACGTCGCGCTCGTGCTGCTGCTGGTGCTCGTCGGCGCCAACGTCCTGCTCAACGCGCTCTTTCATAAGAAGGAGTACCAGGCCCTCGCCGTCTTGGCCCTGACTCCGGACAAGGAGCTGCTGGCCCTGGGCTCTTCGCGCGTTCTTTTTGGATTCGATCCAAGGGCTTACGCCGTTCCCTCGGCCTCGCTTCCGGCCAACTATCTGGACCTGGTCCGCGCCCGCCAGCTGTTCGGGATGTACGGCGCCAAGCTCCCGCGGCTCCGGGTCGCCTTGATCGAGTTCGACACCGCGACCCTGCGCTACGACACCGACGCGATGAACCCGAACGGCCTGTATGACCTGGGATTCAGCACGATCCCGACGGGCCGTGAGTGGCTCGCCAACTTCGACCGCTCCCTGCACAAGCTCCTGGCGCCCGTGTTCAATTGGCGGCTGACGCCGGCGTTCTACTACCTCCAGAAGCGTACGACCGAGGGCATCGAGCCGCTCGCCGCGGTCCCCGGCCACATCCCGTCGGCCGTGTCGCTCGCGTACCCCGATTTCTATGCCGAGAACGAGGTCCGCTCGACGGCCTCGGAGCTCGCCGCGGCGAAGCCCGGGGTCTACCCGGCCAACCTCGCGGCCGCCGCCGGCCTGATCCAGGACCTCCGGGCTCGGGGCGTGACCCCCGTGCTCCTCCGCTTCCCTCACGAGCCGAGCCTGCGCAAAATCTATCCACCGGAGTGGCACGCCTTCGTGGCCCAGGCGTATCAGGAGCTCGGGCGCCTCACGCCCGGAACGCCGCCCGCCTTCTGGGATCTGAGCGGTGAGGAGCAATTCGCGACGGCGCATTTCCGGGACCCGGACCACTTGAACCAGAAGGGGGCCGAGCTCCTCGCCCGGATCCTCGCGCCCAAGTTGGCAGCCCTCTTAAAATAACTTCGTTTTTTCGGTATGATGAAGGCTATGAGCACCCCCTCCATCAAACCGGTCGGCTTCGCCGAGGGCTTCCTGAGCTTCGCGCTGCGCTATGCGGGCCGCAGCCTATGGCGGAACAAGCGCCGCACCGTCCTGACGATCGGCACCGTGACCCTCTCGGTGTTCGTGTCGATCGTGGCGACGCGCTACTCGACCGCCGTCCTCAAGATCTGGCAGGACGGCGCCATCGACCACGGCGCCGGGCACGCGCAGTACCATGCGCCCGGCTACTTCCAGAACCCCGACGTCATCTCCGAGCAGGTCACGCTGCCCGACGCCAACCCGGTCAGCGAGGCCTTGGCCAAGGACCCGGCGGTGGACTCGTACACCCGCCGGTTGATCTTCGAAGGCATCATCTCCTCCGGCCGGAAGACCGTCTATTTTCTCGGCCGCGCCATCGACCCCGAGACCGAGCTGCGGGTGTCGCCGGGCATCTTCAACCCGCAGGGCGACGAGGGCCGGTTCATCACGTCGGAGATCCCGAACGGCATCGCGATCGGCAAGGGCCTGGCCGACACGCTCGGCCTAAAGCTCGGCGACGAGGCGACCCTCATGACGCACACCCTGACCGGCGCCGTGAACGGCATCGACGTCAAGGTGATCGGCATCGTGAACCCGCCGATGCCGGCGCTGTCCAAGCGCCTGGTCTACATGCACCTCGAGCAGGGCCAGCGGAGCATCAAGATCCCCGGCCGGTTCTCCGAGCTCGTCGTGCGCCTCAAGCCCGGAATCGACGCGGAAAAATGGGTCGCGATGGCCCGTCCCCCGGCCGAGGCGGCCGGCATCAACCTGCGCGGCTGGTGGCAGGTCGACCCGATGATCCGCGAGGTCGAGCGCATCTGGGACTCGGTCGTCGGCGTGATCAGCGTCCTGCTCTTCATCTCCGCCGGCATCTCGGTGCTCAACATCGTCTTCATGCTCGTCATGGAGCGCACCACCGAGATCGGCACGCTCATGGCGATCGGCGCCCGCCCGCGCGACATCCGGCTCCTGTTCACCCTCGAGGCCGCGCTCATCGGCGTCATCGGCGGCGCCATCGGCGCCGTCCTCGGGAATCTCTACGTGCTCGGTATGGATCTGATCGGGGTCCCCTTCGACTCGCCGTTCGGCGGGGGGAAGCTCATGGTCCACCCGAAGATCAGCCTGCTCGTCACCGGCCTCGTCTTTGTCGCCGCCATCGTCATCTGCTACATCTCGGCCCTGGCGCCCTCGCGCAAGGCTGCGCACGTGGAACCAGTCGTCGCTTTCAGAGGGCAAATCACATGATGTCGAGCTCCGTCCTCCGGGTCCTCGTTCCCGCCGCGCTGGCGGTCCTCCTCGCCTCGCCGGCGCCCGCCGCCGGCAAGTGGACGAAGGAGGACGCCAAGAAGATCCTGAAGACCGCCGAGGAGATCCGCTCCCTCGAGCGCGCCGAGGTCACGGTCGACCTCCGCACCGTCCAGGACAAGCAGGAGACGACCTACGACCTCAAGATCCTGCGCTCGACCGAGCGCCGCGCCTACATCGACTTCCTCGGCCCCAAGGAGGAGCGCGGCCGCAAGATGCTCGCCAAGGGCATGAGCTACTGGTCCACGTTCCCCGACTCCAAACGCGTCGTCGCCATCTCGCGCCGCGAGATGATCGGCAATAGCGCCTTCGCCCTCGCCGACATCTTCCAGATGGACGTCGACACCGACTATGACCCCGAGATCGTCGCCGAGGAGGAGTTGGACAAGGTCAAGGTCCTCAAGCTCGACCTCAAGGGCAAACACGAGGAAGCCCCGTATGCCCGCATCGAATACTGGGTCGAATCCACCGGCTATTTCCCCGTCCAGGCCCGCTTCTACGGCGTCTCCGGCAAACACCTCAAGACCATGACCGTCGTCAACCGCAAGGACATCGCCGGCCGCGAGCGCCCCGAGGTCACCAAGATGATCGACGAGGTCACCAAAGGCCACGTGAGCTGGTGGAGGACCAAGAGCATGACGGCGGCCGACCCGCCGGACACGGTGTTTACGAAGGATTATTTGAAAGGGCAGTGAGGTCGGCGGTGGCTGTGGCGGCTTGCGCCTTGCACCCGGGGGCTCTGCCCCCGTACCCCCGAGGGACTCACCACCGACGGGGTGCGGAGGTGACTGAGGCGCATTCCCGTCGTCTGGCGCCG
>JAYVWD010000633.1:0-7799 GCA_043786345.1 Pseudomonadota bacterium | reverse complement strand
GGGATGCGCCGGGGTCTGCGCGCGCGCCGAAACGCTGCCGGCGAGCACGAGCCCGACCACGAAAAAAATGCTCCTGGTCGCCCGCATCGCCGTCCCCTTACCGCTGGTCCCCGCCCGCAACCGCCATGGCTCCGCGCCCGTCCGGATCAATTGAACAGCGCCTCGATCGACCGCGCCTTCTGCGCTTCCGGCGAGGCCCCGTGCTGCTCGATCAGGCTATTGAACGTGGCCTTCGCCTCGGTCTTCTGATTCTTGAGGAGCTGAATGCGGCCCTTCGCGAGCAGGACGCGCGGTTTCATCTCCTTATCGACGAGCTTGTCGAGGGAGTCGACCTCGGCGAGCGCCTTGTCGAAGTTGCCTTGGTCCTCGAGGATGCTGATGAGCGCGAGCCGCGCCTGCACCTGGTAGAACTGGCTGCCCTTGGACTTCTCGAGGACCGACTCGAGCAGCGGCGCGGCCTCGGCCGGCTTGCCGAGGTCCACGACGAGGCGCGCCGCCTGGAGGCCCGCCATCCAGCCTTCCGGCGAGGCGTCGTTCTTCCTGTAAAATTCCTGGAATTTCTGGGCGGATTCGGCGTGATCCGCCTTGACCGTCTCGGCCTTCTTCTGGAGGCCTTCGACTTCGGCCGTGACCTTCGGGTCCTTCGCCGGGGGCGGCGCGGGCTTGGCCGGATCGACCGGCACCGCCGGCTTTTGCTTGGCCTCGAGGGCCTCGATCTGCTTTTGAATGCCTTCGCGCTCGGTTTGGGCCTTCTTTTGCTCGGCCTCGTACACGAGCTGCACCTTGCCGAGGTCCTCGAGGCGGCTGTCGCGCGCCTTGTTCTGGAAACCGCGGACCGCATAAACCCCGCCCACGACCACCGCCGCCGTCGCGACGACAGCCAGGAGGACCTTGGTGTTCTTCAACAGAAAGTCCATGAAAGCCATGGCTTTGACTTGGAATTGGTCCGGTTGTTTCAGCGACTTCAACTGGTCCTTCTTGGCGCTGCTCATGTCTATCCTTCCGAGGATGTGCGCGGAGATACCCTTAGATGCAGAGGGGGCCATGATAAAGCTGTGATAATATAATTGAAAGGCCAATCTCGCAGCCGCCGGCGGCGGTCCCTTCCGAAGGGATCCCCAAGGCTCGGGGCTGCGGGCGACCGGCGCTTCCGGACCGGCTCCGACGCGGAAGGACGCCAAGCCGTTCAGGGCCTTGGCAGCAATTCACCCGCCGCCCCGAATTCCCAAGGATCACCAACGCCCTCCGGGCAAAATCCAGGACTGAGACCATGGGCACCTCCGGACTCGGTGCGCTCCTCGTCGAAGAAGGCCTTCTCACCGAGGTCGACCGGCGCACGATCAAGCGGACGTGCGGCACGCACGGCTCCGCGTTCGCGCGCGCGGTCATCGCCCTCGGGCTTCTGGACGAGGACGAGCTCGCGGCGTTCCTCGCCGAGCGCACGCGCTGGCGCGTGACCGGCAAAGACCTAGTGCGCGAGTCGTCGAAGGAAGCGTGGGGCGTGATCGACCGGCCGCTCATCGAGCGCCTCGAGGTGCTGCCGCTCAAGATCGTCGGCCAGACGCTCCATGTCGCCATGGTCGACCCGCTCGACCACGACACGGTGAAGCAGATCGAGTTCTTCACCGGCTTCAAGGTGCAGCCGCACATCGCGACCTTCACCCAGATCCGCAAAGGCCTCGAGAAGCTCCTCAAAGACTACAAGCCCCAAACGTCGCACCTCGAAGACCTCATCACGAACCACGCGCTGGCCGCGAGCCGGCGCCTGCGCCGCATCGACCAGTCCACCGCGAAGGGCGCGCGCCCCGCGAAAAAGGCGAAACGGCGGGAGCCGGAGCCGGAGCCGGAGGCGGAAGAGGACTTCGCGTCCGAGGACGAGCACGGCGCGGGCGGCGCCCACGCGGCCGACGAAGTGGAGGATTCGGCCGACGATTTGAGCGCGGACCTCGAATATCCGAGCTCCGTCGACGCGGCCGAAGGCACGAAGGCGGGCGCCAGCGCGGGCGCGCTCGCCGCGGACGAAGACGACGGCCTGCTCGGGGACGGCGACCTGGGGGACATCCCGGCCGCGGCGGGCGCCTCGTCGGCCGAGTCGGAGGAGGCGGCACTGGCGACGCTCGCCGACGACCCCGCGATGGGCGACCACGAGCTCGACGAAGGCGGCCACGCCGTCGACGAGGAACGGGCGAAGACCGTCGCGAACCTCGAGGGCCTCGACGACCTCGAAAGCATGGGCGACGAGGAGCTCTCCGGCGGCGACGGGCTCGGTGGCCTCGACGACCTCGCCGGCTTCGACGACGACGAACCCGAGGCGCTGGCCACGGGGAAAAAAACGGCGGATCCGGTCGACGAGCTCCTCGGCTTGACCGACGACGCCGGCCCGGACGGGCTCGAGATGGCCGCGGACGACGGCGACGGCGCGGACGGCCTCGAGATGGCTGCCGACGGCGGCGAGAGCCAAGACGACCTGTTCGGCGGCGATGCCGCGGGAGGCGGCGCGCCGGCCGCGAGCGCCGCGGCGCTCGACGACCTGCTCGGGATCGACGAGGACGAGCCGGTCGCCGCCGTGGCGAAGGCTGATGCGCCGACGGTCGCCGCGCCGGTAGCGGCCGTTGCCCAGGCCGCTACGGCGAAGATCGCCGTAGCGAAGGCCGCGGCGCCGGCGCCGCTGAGCGCCCTCGCGGGCGACGCTTCGCCGGGCGACAGCCTGCTCGGGGACGACTTCGGGTTGGATGACGAGCTCGGCGGGCCAGCGGGCGCGCTGTTCGTCGACGACGCAGCCAAGGCGATGCCTGGCGAAGGCGGCGAGGATCTCTTCGGCGATGCGGCCGCGCCCGCGGCGGACGGCGAAGACCTCTTCGGGGAAGGCGCCGAAAACCCCGCCGAAACCGCCGCCGACGGCGAAGACCTCTTCGGGGAAGGCGCCGCAACCCCCGCCGAAACCGCCGCCGACGGCGAAGACCTCTTCGGGGAAGGCGCCGAAACCCCCGCCGCAACCGCCGCCGACGACGAAGACCTCTTCGGGGAAGGCGCCGACGCCGCGACCGTCGCGGGTCCAACCGAAGACCTGTTTGGCGAGACCCTCCCCGCTCTGCCGGAAATCGCCGCGGCGTCGGCCGCCGCCGCCGACGAGCGCTTCGGCGAGTCCTCCGACTCCCCGGCCGTCGCGGACGCGAACGAGAACCTATTCGGCGACCCCCTCCCCGACCTGCCGGGCGCCGCCGCCCTCGCCACGAGTCAGCGTGGGCCGGGCGTGGATCCGTTCGGCGACGCGTCCGGCGACGACGCCGACGCCGATCTGCTGGCCGACCTCGGCGGCGCCGTTCCCGCCAAAGCATCGGCACCCGCGCCCGCGCCCCGGAGGCCCCATTTGAAAGTCGTCGAGTCGGCCGAGGCTGCCGCGCTCTTCGGCGACGACGACGGGCTCAGCGCGCTCGACGCACGCGACGAGCCCCTCATCCCCGCCACGCTGGTGGCCGAGGCCGCCGATGAGCTGCTCGGCTTCGACGCGGAGCCCGCGGCTCCGCAAAAGGACCCGCTCTTCGCCGACGAGTTCCTCGACGACGGCCTCATGAATCTGACCGACGCCGGCCTCGGCGCGGATATCCTCGCCGTGAAAACGAGCGCCCCGGACGCCCTCGACGACGACCTCGATTCCCTTGCGGAGTCCCTCACCGACGAGCTCGCGCCGCCAGGCGGAAGCGTCGGCCTCGAGGAGCTCGAAGCCCTCGAGACCAGCGACGAGGACGACGACGCCGCGGCAGCATCCCCACCGTCCGCGCCCGCGGCGCCCGCCGAGGCCGGCGCCCTCGTCGCGAGCCTCAACCGGGCGCTCTTCACCCTCACCCTCGCCAAGGATTTCGCCGACGCCGTCCGCCGCGCCGCGCCGGCGCTCGCCCGCGCCGGCGTCGAATGCGCGCTGCTCCTCGGCCAGGAGGGCAAGCAGGCCAAGCCGCTCCTCGCCTGGGAAACGCCCGCCCCAAACGCCGCGCCCGAGGTCGCCGACCAGAACCTCTACCGTTTCGCCCCCCAGGCCCTGATTGCGGGCCTCGGCCGTTACGGCGAAGCCTGGCAGCCGGCCTTCGACGCCGCCCGCGCCGCCGATTTCAAGTCCCTGAGCGCCTGGTCCGCGGCGGGCCGCAAGCTGATGGCCCTCTCCCAGCCCGGCCCGGCCGGCAAGCGCCTCGTCGTCGTCGCCGCTTGGGACCCGGCCCTTGCCGACGTGGCCGCGGTGCAGTTGGCCACCGCCGCCGTCTTCCGGCGCCTCGCGCAGCTGCTGCCGGGCTGATCCGGGAAACGGGCGGCAAAAGGATTTAGGGCGATCCGCTGGGGATCGCCCTAAAGCTTTTTGGACTGGCTGGCTGCTTTTTTTTTGGAAAGCGGGATTGAGGAAAAGCAACGGGATTGAACAGCAGGGAGAAGCAGCAGGGTAACGGGGACAGCCAACCAGTCCGGGACACCGAGAGGATCCTTTGGATGCTTGATCCGCCGGACGAGTGCCTTTGTGCACCCTATGTGCCAATGCGCTTATTCTACGGCGATCCGGTGCTTACATCCGCGTGTCGGCGTTACGCCCCACTGAAACGCCGGGAAAGCTGCCCGGACGGGCGCCCGCGCTGATCAACCGTCCAAACTTTCGACGCTTTTCCCGCTCGAAAAACCGCGCCAGGACGCGACCGGCGGCGCGGCATCGCGCGGCCGCCCGCCGCCTTTTCTTCCCCTTTCCCGGGCTCTTCGGTAGAGTCGCCCGGCACTTGCGGAGGAATCCTAGTGTCATCGAGCCCGAACGCCCTCGCCGCCGGCCCCGGCGCCTCGCCCCATCCCGACGATCTCACGCGCCAAATCGCCGACGCCCTCGCCGCCCGCGGACCCGGATACCGCCCGCGCACGCGCCATGTGAGCCCGACCGGCACCGCCCGCTTCGCCAACCGCCTGGCCCTGGAGACGAGCCCCTACCTCCTCCAGCACGCCCACAACCCGGTGGACTGGAACCCTTGGGGCGACGCGGCCTTCGAGAAAGCCCGCGCGCTCGGCCGCCCGGTCCTCCTCTCGATCGGTTATTCGACCTGCCATTGGTGCCATGTGATGGAGGAGGAATCCTTCGAGGACGAGCACGTCGCGCGCACCCTCAACGAGCTCTACGTCCCGATCAAAGTCGACCGCGAGGAGCGCCCCGACGTCGACGCGATCTACATGGCCGGCGTGCAGGCCCTCACCGGCCATGGCGGCTGGCCGATGACGGTCTTCCTCACCCCCGACCGCGAGCCGTTCTACGGCGGCACGTATTTTCCGGCCCGCGACGGCGACCGGAGCGGCCAGACGGGCTTCCTGACCCTGATCCAGGAGCTGCGCGGCATTTACGACAAGGACCCCGTCCGCATCAAGACCGCCGCGGCGCAGCTCGTGGACGCGACGCGCGCCCAGCTCGCGGGCGGCGAACCCGGTCCGCTCGGCGGCGACGAGCTCCTGCACGGCGCCTTCGAGCTCTATGACCGCATGTTCGACGACGAAAACGGCGGCCTGGCGCGCGCGCCCAAGTTCCCGTCGAGCGTCCCTGTGCGCCTCCTCCTCCGCTACGCCAAGCGCTTCCAAAACCCGCGCGCCCAGGAGATGGCGGTCAAGACCCTCCGGGAAATGGCCGCCGGCGGCTTGCGGGACCACGTGGCCGGCGGCTTCCACCGCTACTCCGTCGACGAGATCTGGCTCGTCCCCCACTTCGAGAAGATGCTCTACGATAACGCCCTGCTCGCGGTCGCCTACCTCGAAGGCTGGCAGGCCACGGGCGACGTCGAGCTCGCCGCCGTCGCCGACGAGATCCTGACGTACACCGCTCGCGAGATGACCGACCCCGGGTCGTCGGCCTTCTACTCCGCCACCGACGCCGACTCGCCGAACCCGGAAAAACACGGCGAGCGCGAGGAAGGCTGGTCCTTCACCTGGACGCCCGCCGAGCTCGGCGCCGCGCTGCCCGAGGCCGAGGCGCGCGCCGTCCTCTCCTATTACGCCGTCACGCCCCGCGGGAACTTCGAAGGCCGCAATATCCTCCATACGCCGCGCCCGCTCGCCGCCAGCGCGCGCGAACTCGGCTTAGGCGACCGCGAGCTCAAGCTCACGCTCTCGCGCGCCCTCGCCATTCTGCTCGAGGTCCGCGACCAGCGGCCCCAGCCGCTCCTCGACGACAAGATCCTCGCGGCCTGGAACGGCCTGATGATCTCGGCCTTCGCCCGCGTCGGCTCCGCCTTGGGCAACGCCGAGCACGTGACCCACGCCGAGCGCGCGATGGAGTTCGTCCTCCAGAACCTGATGAAAGACGGCCGCCTCCAGCGGAGCTTCAAGGACGGCGCCGCGCGCCACGGCGCCTACCTCGAGGACTACGCGTTCCTGATCGCGGCCCTCATCGACCTGTTCGAGGCGACGGGGAAAGGCCGCTACCTGAAAAGGGCCGCGGCCCTCGACGCCCTCGTGCACGACCACTTCGAGGACGCGGAGCGCGGCGGCTTCTTCATGACCGCGAAGGACCACGAAGTCCTCCTCGTCCGCGAAAAACCCGGCTACGACGGCGCCACGCCCTCGGGCAACGCGGTCATGGCCCAAAACCTGCTGCGCCTAGAGGAGCTGCTCCCCGGCCGCGGCTACCGTGGCCGCGCCAAGGCGACCCTCGAGGCCTTCGCGCCGACCCTGGCCAAGGCGCCGACGGCGATGAGCGAGATGCTCCTCGCTTTCGACTTCTACCGCGACACCCCCCGCCAGATCGTGCTCTCGGCGCGGACGGCCGACGAGCTTCTGCCTTTCCGCGCCGAGCTCAACAAGATCTTTCTGCCGAACTGCGTCGTCGTCCTGCTCACCGAGGCAAACGCCCGCGAGATCGAAGCCATGACGCCGCTCGCGCGGGACCGGGCGCCGACGCGCGCGCCCGCGGCCTACGTCTGCATCGGCACGGCCTGCCAGCTGCCAAGCCACGACCCTTTCGCCTTCGCGGCGCAACTCTCCGAAAAAGAAGGAGCTTAAAGCCCATGGCACGTACCCGCACGGTCCTGATCACCGGCGCCAACCGCGGCCTCGGATACGGGATGACCCAGCAGTTCCTCAACGCCGGCCTGAGCGTCATCGCCACCGCCCGCCACGCCGACGGCGCCCGCGACCTCTGGGAGCTCGAGCACGCGTATGGCGCCCGCTGCCGGGTGCTGACGCTCGACGTCACCAGCGACTCCGACTTGCGCAAGGCCGCCGCCGCCCTCGCCGGGCAGCCCCTCGACATCCTGGTGAACAACGCCGGCGTGCTCGCCGAGGCCGACCAGGACTTCGCCAAAGTCACCGCCGACGCGCTCCTCAAGAGCTTCACCGTCAACACCGTCGGCCCCTTGCGCGTCACGCAGGCGCTCCTCCCGAACCTGACCGCCGCGGCCGACCCGATCGTGGCGACGCTGACGAGTAAAATGGGCTCGATCACCGACAACACCTCGGGCGGCGCCTACGCGTACCGGATCTCGAAGGCCGCGGTGAACATGTTCAACAAGTCCTTCGCGCTCGACCATAAAGGCGTCACCGCCGTCGTCCTGCACCCGGGCTGGGTCCAGACCGACATGGGTGGCGCCGGCGCGCCGCTTTCGGTCGAGGCCTCGGTCGCGGGCCTGGTCAAGATCATCCTCGGCCTCAAGCGGAAGGACAGCGGGAAGTTCTACGATTACAGCGGGGAAGAGCTCCCCTGGTGAGCGGGCAAGACCTGCCCGGCGAAACCCGGCGACCGGCCGTGTTAAGCTCGTGACATGAGCCACGAACCCGATTTTTCGCCGCTCGTT
>JAYVWD010000632.1:0-4212 GCA_043786345.1 Pseudomonadota bacterium | reverse complement strand
CAGGTCATCGTGAGCTCGCTCTTGCTGGCGACCCGCTCGACGACGCGCTCAAGGTAGCCCATGATCGAGGCGGGGCCGTCGATGATGCCGCTGCCGTTGACGAGCAGCATTTCGAGGACGTCGAGCGCCCCTTTGACCGCTGTCGTGATCAGGCCTTGCGCCAGGCCGTGCCCGGTCACGTCGCCCATGATGACGTAGAGGCTGTCCCCGGCTTTGTCTTCGATCAGGTAAAACCAGTCGCCGCCGAGCCGGCTCGCTGGCTGGTAGTGGAACGAGACGCGCGACGAGCGCTCCGACTCGAGGTTTTCCGCCATGATGTTGCGTTGGACGACCTCGGCCATCTCGAGCTCCGTCGACACCATCGCGCCTTTGACGATCATCTCCTGCTTGAGGAGGGCGGTCTCGACGAGCGTCATCAGCGAATGGACCAGCGAGATCGTCGCCTCGTCGGGGCTTTTCGGGTAGGCGACGCGCAGAAGGCCGAGCTCGTGCGTCTGGTCTTTCATCGTGAAGGGAAAGATCCGCTCCCCGACCTGCCGCGCCCAGATGCCCGTCGCGTCCTTCTCGGTGATCTCGGACGAGCGGTGGTCCTTCCACATCCAGCCGTGCAGGCCGACGAAAACGGGCTCTTTGTCGTAGCTCACCTCGCGGCCGGCGCGCTGCGGCACGAACCATGCGGCGTCGGCGCCGCACTGCGTGCAGGCCAGTTCGACCGCCTTTTTCATCATGGAATCCACGTCATTACACGCGAACAACTCCATGATCGCCTTGTACATGATCTTCATGCGGCGCTGCGACGACTGGATGGAGTCGCCCATCTGATTGAAGGCGGTCGCCAGGACCCGCGTCTCCTCGGTGCCGGTCACCGGCGCGCGCACCTCGAGGCGTCCTTCGGCGAGCGAGGTCGCGGCGGCCGCCACCTCCCGGATCGGGATCGTGATGCCGCGCGCCACCACGACCAGCAGGACCGTGAGCACGAGGAAGAGTCCGGCGATGACCGCGGCATAGGTGACGACGACCAGGCGGGGCGCCGCGTAGATCGAGCTGAGCGGCTGCGCGACGACGAGGCGCACGGGCAATGACTCCAAGGCTTGAAAGGTCAGGTGGTGGACCTCGGAGCCGATCTCGATCTCGGCCCCGTTCTCCGACCGTAACCGCAGGGCCGCGATCTTTTTCCACACGATCTGCTCGCCCGTCGCGTCGGTGGCGATGCTGATCGGAACGCCGCGCGTCGCGTCCACGGGCAGGAGGGCGGCGACCATATCCTTCTGATTCCGCAGGATCGCCCGGGAGATCGACATCCAATTTCCGAGCGCGGCCTCGGCCACCATGTAGCCGCGCGGCTCGCCCCCCAGGCCTCTGATTTGGCGTGTCGCGAAGAAGCGCGGCGTCTGCGTGTCGTCGACGAAAAGCGGCGACACGGCGAGCCCGTCGTCGAACCGGTCGAGCTCGACGCCCTCGACAGGCTTGCCTTCGAAGGCGGGCGCCGGCGGGTCGGCCGACGTCACGGTGCCGTCGACGCCGAGGAAGTAAACGGCCGCAAGATCGGGGTTGAAGGCGCGGAAGTTCGCGAGCGCCTCGCGGATCTGGAATTGGTTGTCGGTGTTCAGGATCTCGTTTTCCGAGGCTTTTTTCAGCTGCAGAAGCACGCGGCCGACGTCGCCCTCGAGCTGGCCGCGCATGAAGGACACGAGGTTCCGGTGGTTCCCGAGGCTTTCCTCGCGCAACGACTCGAAGTGGCTCGAGATCGCGAAGTAGCCGAAAATGAAGAGGGGCAGCGCGCTCGCGGGCAGGAGCGTCATGATCATGCGCGCCAGAAGCTTGTTTTTCGCGAGCGTACCCGTCATGGCAGGAGCTTCTCTCTCCGGAAGACGTCGGTCTCCCAGGCTTTGAGCCAGGCGGCGCCGCTTTCGGCGATCCGCGACCAGTCGACGGGCATCACCTTGAATCGGGGGTCGGTCATGTACTTCGGATTGACGGCGCCGAGGTCGTTGCGCGTCGGCACGCGGAAATAAGGCTCGCCGCTGACGGTGGCCTCGAAGTCCTTGGACGTCACGAATTCGTAGAACTTTTCTGCGAACGGGTGCGGCTCGGCGCGTTTCACGAGGCCGACGCCGTCGAGGAGGACCGGCATGCCGGAGGCCGGGAAGACGAAGTCGACGGGGTAGCCTTGGTGCGCCTTCATCTCGATGTCTGACACGTTCCACAGGCTGATCGGCATGACGCCTTTGCCGACCGTCGAGAACATCAGCTGCGAGTGGTTGACGTAGCGCGCCACCTGGTCTTCGAGCTTTTTCATCCAATCGAGCGCGCCCGGGAGCGTTTTCCCCGCGCGGATCTGGCGGTCGATCAAGGTCGCGAAGAGCGCGCGCATCGAGCCCGATTCGAGGGGATACCGCAGGATGATCTTGCCCTTGAAGGCCGGCGCGAGGAGGTCGTCCCAGTCCTTCGGGAGGTCCGCCGTGCCGATGAGGTTCTTTTGGTAGAGGATCGTCAGCGGCGTCTGCAGGTCGGCGTACCAGAGGTCCGCGGGATCGTGCTTGTTCCCGTCGACCGCCGCCGCCCAGGTCGGCTTATAGGGCGAAAGCAGGCCGTTTTTCGCCGCATTCATGAACGTAAAATTCGGGCCACCCCACCAGACGTCGGCGACCGGCTGCTTGGCCTCCCTCCCGAGCGCCTCGAAGATCTCCTCGGCGCCGAGAAATCGCCAGTCGACCTTGGTCTCTGGAAAAAGCTTCTGGAAGTCGGCCTGGGCGCGCTTCAGGATTTCCGGGCCGTGCGGCGAGTAAACGACGAGCGGCCGCGCGAATGAGCGCCCCGAGGCCAGCAGTAAAATGCTGACGAGTGGCACAATCCATCGTGCGGCCGCGGGCATGCTGTCTTTACCTGGGAAGAGTTTGCCCTCTGCTATCGGCCCCCCCTGGCGAAAGTTGAGCAGGCCGCGGCAAATACCCCTTAACTTTAGGCACATACGGCCCGAAGCCAGCACCAGGAACAAATCGCCCTTCCTGGAGGCCGTACCGATGCGCCTGACGTTCGCGACGCCTGTCGCCCTTGCATCGCTTTACCTGGGCGCGTGGTCTTCGCCCGCCCAGGCAAAGCTTGCCGAGCTGCTCGTCACGGACGCCGGCGTCAAAAAGCCCATCGAGCTCACCGCGGCGTCGATCGACGCCGCGGTCGACCTGACCAGCGCGCGCCAAGGACTTCCTCAAAACCAAGCACTACGCCGACGCCTTGGCCGAACTCACCAAGCTCGGCGCCCGCCGCGAGACGCAGCAGGAAGCGCAGCGCTATTTCCACATGGCGCGCGCCCAGCTCGGCCTCAAGCAGTTCGACCAGGCGGAGCAGTCGAACCAGCGCGCCCTCGCCCTCGCCCTCGACCCGTCGCTGATCGCCGCCCACTTCAACAACGCCTGCTCACGCGCCCTCGCCCGCGACCGGAAAAAGGCCCTTTTTTACCTGAATCTGCTGGCCGACGCCCTGGAGTCGCGGCCCGACCAAAGGCAATACTTCATGAAAATCTTGGGCAACGACCCCGATCTCGCGAGCGCCCGCCGGTCCAAGGACTTCAACGCGGTGCTCGACCGCCTGCGCGTCGGCCACTGACGCCGCGCCGGGCGTCGTCCGGCTTCAATACGGCTTGTAGCTCTTTTCTTCGCTCAACTCGGACCCGTGCGCCGCGTTGATCTTCGCCTTGGCCGCGAACCGCTGGTCGTTGACCACGTATACGGCGCGCGCCAGCTCGATGAACCGCGCGTCGAAGGTCTTGGCCCGCTCCATGTCGCGGATTTCGTCCTCGATCCGCCAGAGCTGCCAGTTGACGGCCTCGAGGGCCGCCCCGAGCGCGTCCTGGGGGTCGACGCCGTTGGCGCGGCAAACCGCGGTGAGCGCGTCGAGCTCGTTCTGGACGTTCGCGACCTTGGCGGCGTCTTTGATCTCGCGCGCCTTGATACGCAGGATCGTGATCTTGTCAACGAGCTCGCCGGTCGAAACGGGTACTAAAATCTGGCGCTGTGGGTGCTGCATCTCTTTCTCACCTTGAAAAAGCGTCCTATACTCTCAGGTTATGAACCCCATAATCACGATCCGGATCATCAGGCCTTCGAGCCGGGAGCAGACCGACCTGCTGCCGGCCCGCATCGACGAGTTGCGTCAGAGCGGTTTCGAAGTCTTATACGACGATTTGGCCCGCGATCCAACGTGGCCTTACGT
>JAYVWD010000631.1:0-2799 GCA_043786345.1 Pseudomonadota bacterium | reverse complement strand
CACTGGAAAAAGCGAGCGGACTTTCTACAGTCTGCGAGTGAAGCTCGGGCTCGCGAGGCCGCAGGTTAATCGCTCGGGCAACTTGGTCGGGCTGCCAAGGCTCTAACTTGGCGTGGTTTGATACACGCCACTCCCGGCGGGCATGGGGGACTGCCAGAGCGCGGCGTAGCGGCGGACATCGTACACGCCGGCCCCATCGCCGTTTCATTCGCGGCCTCAAGCTGTCCGCTAAAAGAACCAGCAGCGCCGTATAAGCGGAACCCTCCCGCGTTCCACGCGGCCTCAGTGAGCGACCTTGTCGCCGGGGCCGGTCTTATCGCCCCGGGGTTTACGCCTTTGCTTGTTGGCGACCGTTTCGGAGCCGTTGGTCAACGAATAGGTTGGGCTCGCCGCATCGCCGTGAAAAAACACTTTGCCGGTCCAGTTGTGGTACCTAAGTTGGAGCTCGGAGCCTTCGTCAAAGGCGTACGGACCTTTGCGAGCGCCGCTACTGATGAGGTCACCTTTGTTGGCCGTGGTCTTGATCATGTCCTGGAAGACCTTCCCGGCGCCATCGAACTGGGTTCGCCGGACATAGACTCTGCATGGACTTTCCTCGTAGCGCGTCAACTTTAGGGCCCTGTAGCAGGGACTGCCAGGATCGCTTTCTTGCAGGACCGTAACGCGGGAGTGCCTGGGCACGCGCCGCTCCCTGTCGATCCCGCTTTGCAGAAAAATTCGCTGCTCGACGTCGGCGATCTCGTATGTCTTGGCGGAACTCGTAATCCTATCCACTTCCGCCATCGTCATGCCGGTCAAGTCCTGGACCTTTCCACCAACTGAAAGGCGAGTTGCGCCCGTGAATCTAATCCTCGTCTTCTCACCAATCACGTAGGCGTCGTTTACTCCGCCATAGCATGTCGTAACGTCGACATCGCCAGAGTCGTATCCGTGGAAACCAAACACGTCCGCCGATCGATATCGCACAAACGAGTTAACACACTCACTGATTTTATCCGGACCACCGGGGCCTGAATCGGAGCCCGATATCACTTCGTCTTGGACATATTCCCTCAGCTTTTGGGCACTGACGGTGCTGATTATAGCTAGGGTCTCGAAAGACGAGGTCCTGAGAGCATGCGGATCGCCCAAGGGCTCGGCTTTGAGCTCCGTGGCCTTGGACGACTCGGCCGATCCAACCTCAATCGCAGGCGAGACATACTCGCCGAGCGAGTTCTTCGGCACCGCAGGAAAGCCGCTAAGGTCGAGGTTTGGACCTGCGTTCTTCGATTTATGCCGTGCCGAAGTCGGTCCACCAGTTGCCGCTGTCCTGTCGTTCGCATCTGCATCGTCCGCTAATGCTCGCTGGCCCGAGTAACCAAAACCAAAAAAAAGACCCGCGCAACCGAGGAGCGCCGTACGGGCCAAAGATCTGCTGCATTTTTTAGACGCAATCATGTTGAAAGTCCATGCAGTCTCAACGGGAGTCATTACTGAAACGCACGACGCATCCGGTGAAGCGGATATAGGTTGCGTCGCTGTCGACACTGCGGAGAAACGCCCGCGCGGCTTTTATCTCGTCCGGCGTGTAGACCCGCTGGAATTGACTGAAGGAATCTGTACACGCCGTCAAAGTAGAGGAGCAGAACATGGTCAAATGCGGCACGGTTCCTTCATCCGTCAAATAATGCGCACCGAAGCAGAACTCGCCCGATCCGACCTTTTTCCGCACGGTCTCGTCACTTCCCAGGAGCTGATTACTCACCAAAAGTAAAAATGCCGCCGAAAACAGCGCGAACCTCGTTCCCATACAGAACCCTCCTAAATTTCCGCTCATTTTCAGTTATTTTTAATGCGTTGGTCCGCCATTCGCCTTGGCCTTCTCTTGCGCTGAGATCTCGAATACGCCGGGCACAGCCGTACATGGACTCATCTTCAATAACTCAAGACCTGCGTCGATTGGGATAGGCGCCCGGATCGATTTTTGACCAGGAACCGGCCAGTGAAACTGAGCAGGACTTTCATCGAATCTGGCGTGAAACTCGAACCGGCTTCTTTATTGAACGTGACACCAACGTCTGCGTCGACAATATTTGAAACCTCCTTCGCTCTTGCGAAGCATTCGCCGATGTCAGAAAGCTTTTCGATCGTCCGCGTCTCATGGTGGCCGTTGCCCTTTATCTCGCAGGTCTGTCCCTTGATCAGGATGTTCCCGGGCTGAATCGCCATCCGAGGCGGCACGTCATATGTTATGGCGTTGTCGCTGGCCAGCGTTCCGAGGAACAACCAACCCTCGACGCTCGGAAGGTTGTAGCGCCGGGCAACCTTGCCGGTGATTTCGGTAAATGTCAGTCCGAAGTTCTGACCCTGAGCCAGCAGCAATTCTTGCAGGCTCAGATCGGGATCATTGATGAACGTCGGGAAGTACTTGGCGTTGTTCTCGCTAGAGCAGATCGTTCGATCCCACGCGTTATCCTTCCAAAGCCTTGCCCTTACGTTTACTCCCTGCCTGTAGACGAAAAGCTTGTGGCAGCCGACCCAGCTATACGGGCCGGGCGGATCGAGAACGCTCTGCTTCAAAAGGCCACTCTCAAAGCCCTGCTTCTCACCACCCGGGCCAATCGCCGCAACAGTGTCACCGACTTGGACACCGGCGATGGCTGCGAGTGACCCCTCGAGAGCCTCACCGACCGTGCAAGGCGAGTGACCGTCATTGTAATAGAAATTTCGTCCTATCGACTTCCATCCAAAAACCTCCTTACAAACGATGCCATCGCCATACAAAGCCGCTTGCTTCTGTTCGTCGGAAAGCCGGATGAA
>JAYVWD010000630.1:0-3959 GCA_043786345.1 Pseudomonadota bacterium | reverse complement strand
AAGGCCTTCAGGCGGTCGTTGTCGCCGCTCTCGTCGCGCACGCGCTTGATGGAGTTGGTGAGGAAATCGAGCACCGCCATCTTGCGCTGCAGCGCCGCGCGCCGAAATGCAGGCGTTTGCGCGGGTTCGTCACCACGCGGCCGGTCACGTCGTGATAGTCCACGAGCAGCCGCGCCTTGCTGAATTTCGTCGCCGGCTCGAGGGCCATGCCGATGTCGATCGTCTGCTTCAAGTTGAGGTCGAGGCCCGTCGGCTTGTCCGGCGTGATCTTCGTGTCGCCGACGTCGTGCGCGGTGAGCCCGAGCCCGAAGTTCATGCGCCCGCCCTTCGGCCGCCACATCAGGCCTATGTCGGCGCCGCCGCCCTGGCCCATGCCGATGAAGTTCGACGTGTCCTTCAGGCTGTCCTTGACCTTTTCGGCGTCGGCGGCGCCCGCGCTCAAGGCGCCGCGCCCGCGCTCCAGGTACTTGCCGGTGACGCCGATGAAGAGCGAGTCGTTGAACAGCTTGTCGGCGAGCGTGAACGTCAGCCCGATGTTCTGGTCCGCGCTCGCGTCGACGACCTCGAGGCCGCCCTGGTCCTTCGATTTGTAGGCGAGTAGGTCGGCGTTGCTCGACACGATGACGCCGAGCGCCGCGCGCCGCAGGATGATGCCGGTGAAGTTGGAGACGCCGATATGGTTCGGCTTGCCGATGTGTTTGACGACGGAATCGACGGCGTTGGCCTTCTCGGCGCCGAGCTCGCGCGCCAGGTCCTTAGTCGCCCCGGAGATCTCGACCTGGGGGGAGGCGAGCACCGTCTTTTTGTAGAGGCCCTTGCCGAGGGCGATGCCGGCCGGGTTGTAGAAGATGGCTTCTTCGTCGTCGGCGATCGCTACGCCCGTGTCGCCGCGGCCGAGGAAGTACGTGCTGCGGTAAATCCGGTTGCCCGCCTCGGAGGCGCCTTGCGCGCGCGCCGGCGGGACGCGCGCCAGAAGGCCGGTCCCGGCGAGGATGACGAGGATCGTTACGAGCCGCACGGGATCTCCCTCCTCGATAGGCCCCCGAACGGGTGGGGCCATAAGGAAAGGATCGGCGGGCTGGGCAGAAACCTTACGTATTCCAACAAAACGTCTGTGAAAACGAAAAGGTGGGGGCCCTTGCGGACCCCCGAAGCTCTAGCCACCTAAGGTGAATTTTTTGGAAGGGATAGACTAGGAAAAGACGGTACGTGCGGAATAAACAAAAACGGGAAAGGAAGAGAACACTTGCAGCGGTAGAGCTTTTTTCGGTCGGTTGACCCTTGATTCAGTCCTGTAACCAATTGCGGCTGAGACTCAGGTGAGTTGCAACGCATCTGAGGGGCCCTTCTGCAAGGAACTAACCAAAACCAGCGCAGAAGGATGAGGACTTATAGGGCGGCTCAAGACTCAAACGCGGGGCTCCGCAATCATTGCGGAAAGGTCCTTGTTGCGGGGGCCACGGTTGGGGTCCTGGATTCCGTGGGCTTGTATACGGTTCTCTGTTTTTTTTGTCAATCCGTTAAAATTACTTTGAATTTTGGCCAATCAGCCAGACAAACGGCCGCCTGGCCTGTCGAAAATTTCGACGTCCGCTCAAGGCATGGGCGCCCGAAGCCCTGGCGGGGCCGGAGCCGCGCCACACGGCGTGTCCTTAGATGGAGAGGGCGTACGAGAGTGGTTCGCGCAGGAGGACCTCCCGCAGGGTCCGGGCCGTGTCCTTGAGGTCGACAAGGTCGGCCTGGATGATCGACTGCAGATAAGTCGCCGTGCGGTACAGGAGCGACATCGCATCGCCGGTGCCGAACTGCTCGTTCGTGACGCGCCCGATCAGGTCTTTCCAAGGGGTGCCTTGGATCCAGGCGCGGACGAGGTACCCCGCCGAGGGGTTGAGCTCGCGCAGCACCGGGTACGTCCGCCGGCCGAACGGCTGGTCGTAGATCTCCTCGAACATCTCGATCGGGTAGAGCTCCATCAGCTCGTCCTCGATCTTCGCCGCGTCGAAGGGCCATTTATAGTGCGGATCGACGCCCGGTTCCTTGAAGCGCGCCAGGGTCAGGCCGGCGGCGAGCTCGCAAAAGGACCCGAGCTCGGCCGGCGTGAAGCCGCCGCTGGCGAACCGACGCGCGAGCAGGAGCCCGCCGGCCTGGGGAAAGTACCGGGCGATGGAGCCGAACGGCGAGAGCGACTCGTCGCGCTCGAGGGCGCCGATGCGGTGCAGGTGAATGTGGAGCGACGCGAGCGGGCCCGCGGTCTTGGCCGCGAGGGTCGGGTGGCAGGCGCTGCGGTGCGGGCACTCGAAACAAAGCGAGGACTTGTCCTCGTTCCAGAAGCGCGCGACCTCGGCGGCGGGCGAGGTGCAGGGCAGCTCCTTGCCGGCGAGGCGCTTGGACAGGCGGCTCCTGGTGATCAGGCTCAGGTCGAACGACGGCTCCTGAAAGCGCCGGAAGCTTTTGCTGTAGAAGTGCTCGATCGCCCGCAGGTTGAAGCCCCGCCCGACCAGCCCCAGGAAGGTCGTGGGGTCGTTGCGCAGGCGCGAGCTGATCTGGTCGCGGCGGGCGCCGGCCAGGCGCCCGTAAGCCTCGACGTTCGGCCACAGGCTGAAGCCGACCGCGTCCTTGCCGCGGCGCCCGGCGCGGCCGAGCATCTGCAGGACCTCGGACGGGCCATAGTCGGTGAAGCCCGCCTCGCCCGGGCGCTGATAATCGGTGATCAACGCCGAGCGCACGGAGAAGTTGATCCCGAGCGACAGGCCCATCGTCGCGACGACGAAGCGCAGCTGCCCCTGCTTCACCAGCGCCTCGATCGCCATGCGCGCCGGCGCGGCGAGGCCAGAGTGGTGGAAGCCGACGCCGAAGACCTGGAGCATGTGCCGAAGTGTTGGGTTGATGAACGACAGCCCGCCGAACTCCTCCTGGGCCTTCATCAGAGTCTGGCCGACGCGCTCGGACTCCTCCTGCGTCAAAGGCTCCACCGAGCGCATAAGCAGGTTGGCGAGCGTCTCGCAGGCCAGTCGCCGGCCGGCGTAGACGATGACGGGCGTGAGGTTGAGCCCGACCAGCGTCTTCATGCGCTCGGCCAGGTCCTCCTGGCGGATCGGCTGGTCGCGGCGCGACGCGTCCTGGTTGTTGAGGACCGTCGGCGGCAGGGTGTCGGGGAGGAACCAGCCGTTGCCGACCCAGACGAGGTGGACGAGGGGCACCGGACGGACCTCGGTGCGGACGAGGACGCAGTTCCGCCCTTCGCCGAGGCTCTTGATCCAGTCGCAGAACTGCTCGGCGTTTTGCACCGACGCCGACAGCATGAGGATCTGGCAGCTGCGCGGCGTGAGGATCAGGGCCTCTTCCCAGGCGCTGCCGCGGCCCTCGTCCTGCAGGTAGTGGTATTCGTCGAAGACGGCGAGCGTGCGCCCGAGGTCCGGCTCGACGCCGAGGAGCGAGTTGCGATAGCTCTCGAGCGTCGCGACGACGATGGGCGCGTGCAGGTTTTCCTTGATGTCGCCGGTCGCGATGCCGACGTTCTCCGGGCCGAACATCTCGCGGAACTCGCGCAGCTTGTCGTTCGAGAGGCTCTTGACCGGCGTGGTGTAGCAGGCGCGGAAGGTCGGGTCGTGCAGGTTGGCGCGGAAAAAAGCCTCGACCGCGCGGGTCTTGCCGGCGGTGGTCGGGGCGTCGACGATGACGGAATCGCCGGCGACGAGGCAGTCGAAGACCTGGCGCTGCCAGGGGTCGAGCACGAGCGTGGCCGGGTCGCGCGGCGGGGGCGGGGCGGCGCGGAGGACGCGGGACTCCTCGAGCCACTCCTTGACGCGCCGGTCCGTCTGCTTGCGGGCATCGTCGAGCCAGGCGAAGTTCTTGCGGATCTCGCCTTCGTCGGCGGCGACGGGGTGGCGGTCGCGGGTGCGGTTGTCGCGGGTGAGTGAGCCCTTGGATTTGATGCCGGCGCGGGCGCGGCCGCCGCC
>JAYVWD010000629.1:0-4289 GCA_043786345.1 Pseudomonadota bacterium | reverse complement strand
CCTTGCCGGAGGGCGTGACCGTCATTCCGTCCCCTTCGTCACTTTCATCCAGACGAGCGTGAGCCCGATCAGGATGGCAAAGATCACCAGCGCGAACGCCGCCGAGAAGCTGTAGCGGGAGTAGGTGAACGCACTTTTATAGAGCGCCGAGACGAGGATGTCGGCGTGCTCGTTGCCGCCGTCCTGCCCGGTCATCAGGTAGATGACGTTGATATTATTGAAGGTCCAGATGGTCCCGAGGGTGATGCTCGGGACGACGACGGGCTTGAGCATCGGCAGGGTGATCTGGAAAAACTGCGTCAGGTTGGAGGCGCCATCGATGCAGGCCGCCTCGTAGTAGGAGCGGGGGATCGACTGGAGGCCGCCCAGGAACACGATCATCATGAACGGAATGCCGAGCCAGATGTTGACGATGCAGCACGAGGCGAACACCGCCACCGGATCCGACCACCAGTTGATGGCGTGGATGCCGAAGGCGCCGAGGAGCTGGTTGACGAAGCCGAACTGGGGGTGGAACTCGCCGCGCCAGGCGAGGACCGCGACCACCTGCGGGATCGCCCAGGGCAGGATCAGGAGGGTCCGGTAGACGCCCTTGAGCGCGAGCTTTCGGTTGAGCAGCATCGCGAGGCCGAGTCCAAAAGCGACGTGGAACACGACGTTGATCACGGTCCACAAAAAGGTCCGCCCGAGGAGCTCCCAGAAGGTCGCCGTCTGGAGCGGCGACGAGGTGAAGACGTTCTTGAAGTTGTCGAAACCGGCCCAGGACAGGCGGCCGCCCTCGAGCCACTGGGCGATCGAGTACATATTGAGGTTGGCAAAGGCCAGCCGGAATTCGAAGAAAAACGGGTAGAGCACGAGCAGCGAGACGGCGAGCAGCGCCGGCGCCAGCATCATGATCGGGAGCGCGAAGCGGCCCTTGAGGAGGTACTTTCCGAGCGCCGCGGCCGCGACCAGGACGGCCGCCGCCATCGCCGCGCCCTCGGCGCCGCCGCCCCCCAAGGCCAGCCCGTAGAAGGCCCCGGCCGCGCAAGCGCCGGCGCCCGCCACCGGCCAGAACCAGGGCGAGCGCGTACGGTAGAGCACCCAGTACAGCGCCAGCTCGCAACCCGCCAGGATCCCGACCGTGACCACCAACCAGTAACCAACTTGCACGAGCGACGAGGACAACGCTTCCACTTGCGGTCAGGACCTTGGCGAAGGGCGGGCTCGCGCCGGCACCGCCGCAGGACGGGTGGGGCGCGCCGCGTGGGGCTGTTACTGCTTCATCTCCTTGATCTTGGTCTCGGCATCCTTTTGCATGATGCCGGCCGCGACCTTGGGGTCAGCCGTCCCGGCCATCACGGCCTGGAGCTGCGGGCGGATGGCGTCCCAGACGATGCGCATCTCGACCTCCATGGGCATCGGCTGGCCGTTCGCCATGGCGTCGTTGGTGGCCTTGAGCACCGGGTCCGCCGAGATCACCGTGCTGCCGTTAAGCTCTTTGATGGCGGGCAGACGCTGGGTTTCCTTCGTGAGCTGCTCCTGGACGGACTTCGACACAAGATACTCGCCGAACTTGCGGGCCGCGGCCTGCTTCTCGCCCTTGAGCTTGGCGTTGAAGAAGAGGTACTTGCCGGAGACCATGGGCGCCATGAACTTGCCGGTAGCGGCGAGCTTCGGGAGGGGCGCGATGATCAAGTCGCCCTTGAGGGCGTCGCGGTACTTCTGGACGGCCCAGTCGCCGTTGATGGTCATGCCGACCTTGCCTTCGACGAAGAGCGTCTCGGCGCAGGTGTAGTCGCAGTCCGGCGGCACGATCTTGTCTTTGAATTTGAAGTCCTTCACGAGGGCCAGCGCCTCGACCATGCCTTTGCCGTCGAGCTTCGGCTGGGCGAGGACGAGCGGCGATTCGCCGTAGGCGCCGAGGAAGGTCACGAACCAGAACGGCTCGTTGAGGTTATAGGCGAAGCCGTACTGGCGCTTTTCGGCGTTCGAGTGCTCGCGCGCGACCTTGACGAGCTCCTCGACCGTGCTCGGCGCGGCCGGGACGATTTTTTTGTTCACGAAGAGCATCAGGTGGTTGCCGCGGGCGACGGGGAGGCCCCAGGTCGCGCCCTTGGCGTCGGTTACGGCCTTGACGGTGGAGTCGGTGAAGACGCCGAGCTTCGCCCAGTCGTTGACCGGCGCAATGAGCTTCATCACCGCGAAGGGGCCCGCGATGTCGTTCGGCCCGAGGACGACGTCGCCGCCGCCGCCGCCCATGGCGGCCGTCTGGAACTGGGTGCGGAGGTCTTCGTTCTTGTAATGGGAGCGCTTGACCTTGACGCCGGGGTTGGCCTTCTCGAAACCGGCGATGACGTTGTCCAGGGACTTCTGGACTTCGGGCTCTTCCTGATCCCAGAAAGTGATCTCGGTCGCGGCGCGCGCGGCGGAGGCGCCAGTCAGCGCGGCGGCGGCGATAAGCGCGTAAAAACGGTTCATCCGAAAAACCTCGTCCAAAAAAATCGTTTCAGGTCCCGACGCCCGAAAAGGGAGCTCGTAGGTAGCCCCGGGAGGCGCGGACCGTCAAGGCGCTGGAGTGACGTAGCACCTAAGCCCTCGCCCGGTAAAGGTTCTTTTGAGATTTTTCCAAGTCCAACAGGGGGCCTCGGGCTCTTGGCGCCCGCGCCATCCGTCAGCTAAGATGGAGGGACACAGAGCCTCCCCCGAGAAAAGCGAGCCCTCGTGAGTTCTATTGCGGTCGCCGATGTCATCGTCCACTCGCTGCGCGCCGAGCTGCTCAAGGCCTCGACCCAGCACCTGAAAATGAAGGGCGTCAGCAACATCCTCGCGCCCGCGACGCCGGAGGACTGCGTCGACTGCCTCGAGCGCTTCCCCAAAGCCCTCCTGATCATCGACTGGGAGCTCGGGCAGGACGTCGTCGCGCGCGTGCTCGGCCACAACCGCCGCCGCCAGGCGACCGAGAACCGCCCGATCATGCTCGTCGCGAGCAGCGTCGAGGACCGCGTCATCGCCACGGCTGCCGAGTACAACGTCCTGCAGATTTTCACCGAGGCGATCACGCCCAAGAACCTCGGGGCCCGGCTGACCAACATGATCATCGCCGACTCGTCGCCGAACGACGTCAAGAAGGCGCTGCACGCCGTGACCGAGGCGCGCCATGCGGGCGACCACAAGGAAGCCTTGGGCATCCTGCAGAAGACCCTGCAAAAGCACCCGACCCACCTGCGCGTCAAATGCGAGGCGGCCGAGACCCTCATGGCGCTCGGCGAATGGGACAAGGCCTTGACCTTATTGAGCGGCCTGGAAAAATCGCAGCCGCCCTATCTGCGCGCGATCCACCTGCTCGGGCGCTGCCTGATGAAAAAGGGCAACATGCCCGAGGCGCTGCGGGTCCTCGAGTCGGCGGCGCTGTTCAACGCGAACGACGCCGAGCGCCTCGTCGACATCGGCAACTGCTTCCTGCACCTCGACCGCGTCAAGGAGGCCGGAGACAAGTTCGACGCGGCGCTCGCGGTGGACCCGAAGTTCCGCCCCGCCAAGGTCGGCAAGGGCACGGTCAAGCTCATGGACGGGCTGGTGAACGACGCGCTCGCCATCCTGCGCGAGGTCGCGAGCGAGCTGGAGATGGCGTCGCTCTTCAATACGACGGCGATCCTGAACGCCCGGCGCGGGCGGCACGAGGCGGGCCAGAACCTCTACCAGGCCGGCCTGAAAGCCCTCGGCAAGGACGACCGGCTGCAGGCGCGGCTCTACTTCAACATGGGCGTCGGCTACAAGCGCTGGGCCAAGCCCGAAAAGGCGATCCAGTGCTTCGAGATGGCGACCAAGCTCGACCCGCATTTCGAGAAGGCGAAGACCGCGCTCGCCGAATCGCGCGCCGGCAAAACGGGCGCCGTGAAGAAACCCGCTCCGGCGGCGACGCCCGGACCCCGCCCGCCGCCACCCGCGGGCGCCGGCCTCATGAACTTAGGCTTGATCGACTCGCCGTTCGACGATGACGATCTGCTCGAAGAGGGCCTGTTCGACGCGACGAAGCTCTGACGCCCAGGGCCCGTTACGGCTTGTCCTTGTACGAGATCTTGATCTTGGCCTCGGCCGGCGGCGCCGGGTCGAGGGTCACGCTCATGGTCGCGGCGGCGTAGACGATCGCCGACGCCGGCAGCGGCTGGTCGTTGACGAGGACGAGGAGCGTCGCCATATCGACGTCCTTCGAGTCGATGACGAACTGCGCCTTGAGCTTCACGGCCTCTTTGTAGTCGAACTTGATGTCGGCGCGCTCGGCCGGGGCCTCGGCGAATGACACCTTT
>JAYVWD010000628.1:0-3791 GCA_043786345.1 Pseudomonadota bacterium | reverse complement strand
TCGCCTTTTGGAGCCAAAGGGTCCCGACTGGTGGTGGGATGCCGGCGTGATGGAATGGTAGACATGCCAGACTCAAAATCTGGTGCCCGCAAGGACATGTCGGTTCGAGTCCGACCGCCGGTACCATCCTCCGCTTCCACCCGGGCGCCTCCGCTTCCGTCAGAGCGTCGACTCGAGGCCCGCGACGGTTTGAAGGTTTTTCTGGAGCTCGACCTGCCCGGCGACCCAGCCTGAGGTCTTGCCGACCAGCTGGAGGTATGGCGCGAGGTCGGCCCCGGCGTGGTAGGCTTGGTCCTCCGTGGCGCTTTCTGCCGCCGCCGGCGCCGGCAATGGCGCGACAGCCGCGGCCAGGAAAAGGGTCGCGCTCAGAAACTTGGATGCCGGCTGCATAGGATTCCCCAAATTCCGGGAGGCCTCAGGCCTCGGATTTCGGGCGCGTCATCGCGAAGACCGTGAGGCCGGCCGCCCCGAGGAGCGTAACACCCAAAACGACCGGATTGCGCCGGGCAAAGCGCAGCGCCCATTGCCCCGCTTTAAGCGAGCCGATGGATTTGGCGTAGGTGGCGGCGGCGGTGAGGGCGGTGCTGCCGATGGCGAGCGCCTTGTCGGTGAGGGGCGAGACCTCGTCGGCGAAGTCGTGAGTGGCGGCGCGCGTCGCGGCGAGCGCTTTTTTCTGGGCGCGCTTGGCGACCTTGGCGGCTTTCTTGGTGTCGAGCATGGTTCATCTCCTGGTCGATGGTGAAGGACCGGCGACCCCGCGATCGATTATGCGATTGGCGTGCCAAGATGGTGGGGGAAAAGGAAAAGGCCCGCCAGCGACGGCGGACCCGGCAGGTGCGGAAAAAGGCGCGCTCAGTGCGTCGCGCGCTTCTTCGCGGTGGCCTTGGTGGCCTTCGCGCTGCGGACCTTGGCGACTTGTTTTTGCTTCACGCCGAGGGAGTGCGCATACGCCGCGCTGGTGAGGCAGGGGTTGCCGACGGCGTTGCCGGACTTTTCGGTCACCTCGCGGCTGCAGGGCGCGTGGGCGGCGTCGTTGGCGCGGCCGCGGGCGACGGCGGCGTCGTGGCAGCGGGCGGCGGCGACTTTCAGGCCGGCGACGGGGCTCTTGGCGCCTTTGGCGACCTTGCCGCCGGCGACCTTGGCGGACTTCACCGGGTGGTGCGCGACCGTCTTGGCGCCCTTGGCGACCTTGTGGCCGGCGGTCTTGACGGCCTTCGTCGCCTTGCCCGCGGTCTTCTTAACGGCCTTGGTGGCGGCCTTCGCCTTGACGGCGGCGGCGTCAGGTTGAGTGCCTTCCGGCGCCGATTTGTAGGCGCCCTCGGTTTCGGGGCGGTTCTCGCCGTAGGCGTCGGGCGCCGTCGTGGCGGCGTCGGTCTGGGCGCGTGCGGCCGGGGTGCCGGCGAGGGCGACGAAAAAGCTGGAAGCCACGAGCGCGTTTTTGAAGGTCATCGGTAAAGGCCCCTTGAAGGAGTGATCGTTGAGCGAAAGGTCCCCCGTACTTAAGGAAAGGGCGCGGGGGCTGTCAAGTGTCCGGAGAGGGAGTATCCTCGCAAGGTCATTAAGAAACCTTTAAGAGTGGCCGAAACTGTCTATTTACGCCGGGAAGCCGGCTGAGGTATCTGTCGGTAGTCCGCGAAAGCCAGCGATATGATTTGATTAATTTTAGCTATCCTTTTTTTTGTGGGGTCGGCCCTCCGATGACAGCCACGTTTAAAGCCCGCCGCTTCTCCATGCTCCAGATGATCTTTGCGGCGACGGTGCTTTTGATGATCGCGAAGGCCTTCGCCTTGCGCAACAACCTCACGGTCGACAACTGGCCCTATGCGCTCGGCACGCAGGGTTCGGCCGAGCTCGACGACCAGCCCGCCGGCGACGACGAGGGCGATGCGCCGCTCCACGACGGCGACCTCGCGGCGACCGAAGGCGAGTGAGCGGCGGGCCGCGAGGCGCCGCGCTCCTTGATTTTTCGCTCGGATTTCCGCCTAGTCCAGGTACTTCTTGATGAGCTCGTCGGCCTTGCTGCCGGCGGCGCAAGGGGCCTTGACCGGGCCGCAGCCGCAGGCCGGGCCGTGCACATGGCCCTTCGGCGCCGCGGCGATCGGCGTGGTCGGCGCCCGCTCGGCGGGGCGCGGCGTGAAGCCGGTGAAGGCGCACGGCGCCAGGCGCTTAGTCATGTGCGCGCCGCCGCAGGCCGGGCAGGCCGCGGGGTCTTCGTACTTGAGCAGGAGCGTGCTGACGGTCCCGCAGTCGGCGCAGGCGAAATCGTAAAGGGGCATGGTGATTTGGGGTCCTCCGCCTTCCATTGTAGAAAGCCCAAGCTCCAGACGCCAACTTTTCGTCTACCGTGCCGATATCGACTCCATGAATACCGCCTGGACACGCCTCGAAGAGGGATTCCGCCGCCTGGTTCCACGGGTTACGGATCCCGACGCCAAAGACTTCCTCCAGCGCTGGCAGCTCGCCCGCGACGAGATGTTCGCGACCACCTGCTTCCTGGCGGCGGTCGTCGTCCACGTCTTCGCGCTCGGCCTCGAGCCGTTCATGCAGACGCTCCCGCGCCATTTGCTCGTCTTCCAGGTCATGCACGTCGCGATGCTCCTCGCGACGGGACTCTGGTTCTTCGTGTGGTTTCCGAAGCGGAAGTCCTCGCGGCACCTCGTGGTCTTCCTCGCCATGATCCTCGTGCTCGTCTTCGAGCTCGTGCTGCGCGACTGCAACCTGAGCGGCGACTGCGCCGTCGCCGCCGTCAACACCTGCGCCCTGACGATCACGCTGTGCCGCTGCTCCATCGTCCTGCTCTTTCCTTACCATCAGCCGTGGCGCATCGCGGCGGGCGGCGCGCTGCTGCTCGGGTTCGGGTTTCTCGAGGCGTCGCCGCGGCTCGAGCTCTTCGGCACCCTCGGCGCCAGCATGATCGGGGTCGCGTTCTGCGCCTGCGTGCGGCTCCTGGTCGCGGCATGGACCACGGGCGAAGGCCTCCGCGAGTTCAACCTCCGGCGGCACATCGCGCCCCTGCAGATCGTGCGCCGGTCGGCCCTCGACTCGCGGCCCGTCGAGGAGATCTTCCGCCCCGAGCTCCGCCCCTGCGTCTGCGTCTCGACCGATTGGCGGAATTATCAGTCGCTCAGCGCGACCTTGACCCCGACCGCGCTCGCCAGCGCGCTCGATGAATACTACGAGATGTGCGACCGCCTGCTCCACGAGGTCGCGCCCGCCGGCGACTACTACTCGGACTGGATCGCCGACGAGCTCTTCATCGTCTTCTTCGCGCCGGATGCCGCGCGGGTGAGCGAGGTGGCGCGCGAGGCCGTGCTCTTCGCGACGCGGCTCATCGAGGAAAAGGTGACTTTCCTCGAGACGCACGCGCACCCGCGCGCGATCGACGTCGGCGTCGCCTCCGGCACCGCCCTCGTCGGGATGATGGGTCCGAAGGGCCACCGGAAGGCCACCGCGCTCGGCGAAGTCCCGGGCCGCGCGCGCCGCCTGCAGACGGCGGGCAAGAAGCTCCGCGCGACCGAGGGCGAAGCCGACCGCGTCGTGTTCGGCCAGGATACCCGGGCGCTGCTGGGCGACTGGGGAAGCGTCGAGACCTACGTCCTGACCGGTAAAGACGCGTTCCGGGACCTGGAAGACCGCGAGATCTATCACCTTAAGGCGCCGGCCCGGCGCCGCGCCGCTTGACGGTGAAACGCCTCAAGTTTCCGGGGATTTGGCGCGATACGGACCGGAGCGACCCTGGAGGTTTCCCATGCCTATCCGCACCGTCGTCCCGAGTTTGCCCCCTCTCGCGC
>JAYVWD010000627.1:0-2106 GCA_043786345.1 Pseudomonadota bacterium | reverse complement strand
TTCGCATGCTTAAGCTCTATTACGCGCCCAAGACGCGCGCGCTCCGGCCGCGCTGGTTGCGATCCGCGAATCGCCCTTTTGAGTGCCGTGCATGAGCGCCGGCGTTAGCGAGTAACCGGGGACGCCCTCGCCATCTTCCGACGGCTTGCGCGGCTCCTGGTTGGAGCGCGCGCCGCCCCGCAGCTGCATCGACTGGCCGCCGGCGCCGGCCTTTAGGAGCCCGACGGCCAGGAACGCCTGAAAAATCATCCGGTCAGGCCCGGGCCGGGACGCAGCCCGCCGCGTCGGCATTGAGCGCCGCCTGGCGCGCCGCGCCGGGGCCCGCGGGCGCGCGGGCCTCGAGCGGCGCCTGGTGGAGCCGGCGGCAAAACAGCCGCAGGATCTCGCGCGCGTTCTCCGGCGAATAGATCGTCGTGTCGTAGCGCATCGTGATGCGCAGCGGCCCGCCGTAGGAGTTGATGGAGAATGCGACGCGCGTCTTGCGGCGGAGCGGCGGCAGCGTCTCGAGCCCTTCCAGCACGACCCCCGCCACGGCGATCCGGCCGTCCGGCCCCGCCAGCGGCGACCGCGTGAACGGTTTTCCGAGATTCGTCAGCACGGCCGTCGACGAGCAGAGCGGCGCGCGCATGAACCCGACCAGCAGGCCCCAGGTACGGCCGAGCGAGCGCATCACGCGGATGAGCGTGAGGCCCATCCGGTTGTCCTTGATGAAGCGCGTCTCGCGCGCGATGCCCGCCAGGGACTCCCGGGCGTCGTCGAGCGCGGACCCGTGCCGATCGAGGAATACCATGCTGACGACGTTTGCCGCGGAAAGCCGGAGGTCCTGGGGTTGGCGGAGGCAGGTCGGCATCGCGATCCGGATCAGCCGCCGCGGGCCCTGGGGCGCCTGCCGGCGGTTCCACTCGTCGAGGGCGACGAAGAGCGCGCGCATCATCACGTCGTTGAGCGTCGCGCCCGCGCTCTGGGCGAAGGCGGCGAGCCTTTGGAGCCGGTCCTCGGCGAGCTGGGCGCGGACCACCGCCTGCAGATCGGGGCGGCGCGTGCGGCCGGCGCCGGGCGCCCGCGGGGCGAGGAGCGGCGACGGCAGGACCTTGAAGAATTGGAGCGCCCGCGCCAGGTCTAGCCCAAGCCGCGCCCAGCGGTCGCGGGCCGAGAGCCCGAACGCCCCGCGGCGCCCGAGGGCCGCGGCGTCGATCGCGGCCATCGGCGGCATGGGGACCCCGTGGAGCGCGCCGTAGGCGGTGAGCAGGTCTTCCATGAACCGGAAGAGTCCGACGCCGTCGCAGACCGCGTGGTGGAACTGCACGAGCAGAACCGTCTCGTCCGCCGCCTCGCGCAGCCAGAGGCGCAGGCCGATGTCCGCGGTGAGGTCGGAGCGCATCCCGCCGGGCGGCGCCTCGATCGGCTCGGCCGCCGCCTTCCAGCTGATGAAGGGCAGACGCGGCTCCGGAACCCGGACCCAGCGCAGCCCGCTCGTCGGTCCGGCGCGGCGGCCCGCGACCGTGGCCTGAAGCATCGGATGCCGCGCGAGCGCCGTGCGCAGCGCCGCCTCGAGCGCCGGGCGCGCGAAGCGGCCGCGGAACCAGAAGCGCATGTGACACGTCATCGCATAGTCACCCCGGTCATCCGCCAGCATGTAATGCTCGAACGCCGCTACGGGCCAGCTCGTCGGTTCATGGTTGGTCATCTGGGCAAGTTATGCGCAACGCCTTGGCGCTTGCAAGACCGGTATCAAGATGCGACCAGATGGCGGGTGGCGCTGCCCGCTAACACCTTGGAATTCCAAAAAAGGCCCCTTCTGGCATGGCCGTTGCTTGGGAGCTGTCGCATCCGATTTTCTTCCCAAATCCAATATCGAGGCCCGCATGCATCGTCTTTTGAGCCGTCCCGTCGCCGGCAGTATCCTCCTTTTTTTGCTCGCCTCCTGCGGCGCGCCGCGGCCCGCCGCCTCCGGGGTCCGGTCGGTGGACGACATCACGTCGATGCAGGCGCGGGGCGACGGAAAATTCGACGTCGTGTGCCGCGACGGCTCGCGCGAGATCGCGTCGTCGGCGGCGATCCGCGCCAACACCGTCTGCTCGGGCAACACCACGCCGAACGACTGCT
>JAYVWD010000626.1:0-2822 GCA_043786345.1 Pseudomonadota bacterium | reverse complement strand
AACGTCTGGGCCAAGCTCCGCATGAACTGCTGGTTCGAGCCCTTCGCCGCGCAGCCGTTCCGCCTGCAGGTGATCCGCGGCTTCTCGTTCCGGCGCCTGGCCTTCGCCCTGAGCGAGGCGCCGCCGTGATCCCGCTCAAAGTGCCGCCGGCTTTGCCCGCGTTCCTCGCCGTCGCGACGACGGTCGTCGACCCGGCCCGCCTCACGGCGCTCACCCCGCGCATCATGCAATGGGCCGACGGCGTGTGGCTGATGGACCTCTCGGCCTGCCGCAGCTACTGGCAGACGAACGCCCAGCGCCTGCGCATGCAGCCGCTCGCCCTCCTGCGCGAGGTCCTCGAGCGGACGCTCTCGACGCCCGAGGCGCCGGTGCGCGCCGCGCTCGCCGACCACCCCTGGCCCGCCGTGCTCGTCCTCGGCGTGATGGGCGCGCGCCGCCTGAGCGGCTTCATGCAGCTCGAGACGCCGTTCGCGCAAGCCCTCTACCGCGACATCGTCTGGGCCGACTGGATGGGCGCGGCCGAGGTGGCCGCGACGCACTTCGCCGCCCACAAGACCGTGCCCTTCAACGGCCCCAACTACCGCCGCCAATGCAAGCAGCTCCTCGCCGCCGCCCGCCGCCTGCGCCTCGCGGGCCCGTGGGAGCTGCGCGCGGCCGCGGCGCCGTCGGTGCGCCGCCGCTTCGGGCCGACGCTCGCCGCGCTGTGGGAATGGACCTTCCCCGAATCGCCCACGCCCGATGCCCAGGCCACGGCCGTCGCCGCCTTCCCCTGGCGCCGCTGGGAATGGGCGGAAAATCCGCGGGTTCCCCGCGTCCTCGACCACGCGCTCTGGCAGTGGGACGCGATCGCGCCGCTGCTATGCGAGGATCTGGACAAGCTTTGCCGCGTGCGCCTGGAATCGCGCGGCTTCGAAGGCCGGGTGACCGAGCTCGCCTGGAAGATCACCCTCAACGATTTGCGCGAGATGCCCGTCGTCGTGCGCTTCCGCCACCCCCACGACCTCACGCGCGAGCTGGGGCACCACAAGACCGCGATGCTTCAGGCGCAGTATGCGTTCGAGGCGGCGCTCAAGGCGCACCAGCGCCAGGACGACAACGACATCGAGGTCCCGATCATCACCTGGGATCTGGTGCTCGAGGCCTGCCTCTCGACGCCGCCGGTGATCGCCGACCTGTTCGGCGCGCTCGACGTCCATGGCTGTGAGGGGGCACGGCTGCTCGAGCTGGAAAATCAGCTCCCCGTCGCCCTCGCTCAGTTCGGACTGTGTCAGGACTGGCTCCCCGAGGCCTCCTTCATCGACGACGCGGCGCGGCCCGCCGCCAGACCCGCCGCACCCCGCGACCCCGCGCGCCGGGCGCCACCCGCCACGTTCTGGGATGCCGCCGACGAGTACCCGTGCGCCCTGGGCGCCCGGCCCGAGGCGGTCCTAAGCCTCCTCCCTTCCGACCAGGATGCCCCGATCGACCAGGATTTTCCCTGGCTCGCAGCGGCGCGGCACCGGCCGCTCTTCCTCTACGCCAACCCCGAGCCGCTCGACACCGGCGGCCACTCTTCCGGCCGCGTCTTCATCGAGCGCACCAGCACCAAGTGGTGGCGCGCCGCGACCGAGCAGCCCGAGTACCGCGACTACTACCGCTTACTCGACCGGATGCAGCGGTCGACTTGGGTGTTTCAGAATGGGGCGGGGCAGTGGTTCGTGCATGGGGTGTTCGCATGAGCTTCGTCGGCTTCATTCTTCGACATACTCGCTGCCCGAGCAATCCGGCACGACCTCGTCCCGGGTCGATGAAATGCAGGCCGCGAACTGTTCATCAGAAATGTCCTGATCGAAGGCCGGCGCATCGGCACAGTCCCACCCCGCGAGCTGCGGCTCGGGAAACGGCGCGAGGGTAGCGGTCGGCGGCTCCTTGGCGTCGATGAACAGGTCGCCCCCCGGCCTGATCCGCGGCGCGTCGGCGTCGACGACGAAACCCTTGCCGTCGAACACGAAGATGGGCGGACCTCCGACCACGACACCGTCCGTCGTGCCGTAGCGGAACGTGCTGATGTCGTTCGTGACCTTGGCCAGGTACGTCCCGAAATCCTTCGGCTTTCGGTCATCATTCAAGATGGTCGCGGACACGACGCTCACGCCCGCCTCGTCGAGCACGAGGCGCTGGGAATACGCCGACGTGTAATTGTCCTCGCGGACCGCCCACGCCAGATCCAACAGGAATAGGCCGGCCCGCCAAGCGGCGGCGGCGGCGACTGGCTGCGATGAGTTCCTGGCTTCCGGAAAGATTGGGCGGCCGTCTGTAAGAAAGCCGGGTCCGCCGGGCCCTTGCTCGGGTGCCTCGATCAAGCATGGTTGACCCGAGCCCGCGCTGCGTTCGAGTCCGGCGGACGCCTGAGGACCCAGGTCGTTTCGACGGGCCGGATCGCGAATCACCTCGCGGTCACTTGAGCCAGGCCTTCTCCAGCTTCACGAAGAACTTGTCCTCGCCGTAGACCTCGCCCGACCCGTCCTTCACGATCTTGAACTGCACGGCGAGCGTCACGTCCTTCGGGGTCTGCGCCGCGATGCTCGCCCGCATCGTCAGGTCGCCCTCGTCATGGTGCGCCGGCTCGATGTCCACCGCCTCGGCGCCGCTCGCGCCGGGCGACGACCGCTGCATCCCCGCGACCCACTCCCGCGGCTGCTTGCCCGCGCCGACCATGTAGAAGGTGTCGGCGGTCAAATCCCCGCACAAATACAGGTCGATCAGCTCCGCCCTTCCGCCGGCGAGCGAATACCGCAGGTAGCCCACCGGCTTGGAGCCATCGGTAAGCCCGCTGGTGAGGG
>JAYVWD010000625.1:0-5957 GCA_043786345.1 Pseudomonadota bacterium | reverse complement strand
TCGCCGATCACCGTGTCGTAGCCGCCTTCGAAGTCCTTGATGAACGCGTGCGCATTGGCGCGCGCCGCCGCGGCGGAAACCTCCGCGAGTGAGGCGTCGCGGTTGCCGTAGGCGATGTTTTCGCGGACCGTGCCGTCGAACAGGAAGACGTCCTGCTGCACGACCCCGAGTAGTTGCCGGTACGAGTCGAGGCGCAGGTCGCGCAGATCCGTGCCGTTCAGGCGGACCGCGCCGGCCGTCGGGTCGTAGAAGCGCGCGACGAGGTCGGTCAACGTCGTCTTCCCGGCGCCGCTCGGGCCGACGAGGGCGACCGTCGAGCCGCCCGGGATTTTGAGCGTAAAATCGCGGATGATCGGCTTCCCCGGCTGGTAGGCGAAGGCGACATGGTCGAAGGCGATTTCCCGTACCGGCCGCGGCGCCGCTATGGCGGCGGGGCGGTCGGGCATGGCTTCGGGCCGGGCGAAGACCTCGAAGACGCGCTCCATCGAGGCGAGCGCGCGCTGGGTCTGGCTCATGGACAGCACGATGCGCCACACCGGAAAGAGCAGCATCGACGAGTACATCTGGAACGCGACGATGTCGCCGATCGTCGCCTCGTCCTTGAGAAAGAGGTAGCCGCCGAACCAGACGATCACGAGGCTCGTCAGCGGGATCAGGAGGCTCCAGCCCGCGTCGATCACCATGTTGACGAGCTCGGCGAACAGGTTCTTGCGGATGATCGTGTGGTGGCCGACGGCGTAGTCGAGCCGCTCCTTGGCCTCGCGCCGGAAGGAGCGCACGACGCGGATGCCGCCGAAGGTCTCGCCGACGCGGCCGTCCACCGCCGCGCGGTCGTCCGCCATGGCCCGGTAGATCGGGCGGGCGCGCGTCACGTAAAGGAAGCTCGTCCAGGCGAGCGGCGGCAGCAGCGCCGCGGCGGCGAGCGCCAGCGGCCACCGCAGCCGGAGCAGAATGAGGAACACGATCACGACCTTCGCCAGGGCGGCGCCGGGCGAGATGAGCGCCATCTGCGCGAGGCCCGTGACGCTGTCGATGTCGCTCGACAGGCGCGAGACGATGCCGCCCGACTTCATGTCGGAGATCTCGCGCAGCGGCAGCTTGAGCAGGCGCTCGAAGAGGCGGCGGCGCATGCTGAAGACCATGCGGGCGTTGAGCGCCGCCATCTTGTAAGTGCGCAGCGCCTCGAGGCCCTGCGCCCCGAGCAGCGCCGCCACGACGCCGAGCGCGACGAGGTCCAGGCGCCCGAGGCGGTCGCCTTGGGTTAGGCCCGGGGCGAGCAGGATCCCGTCGATGATCCGGCGCGTCGCGAGCGGCAACACCATCTCGCAGCCCATCCCGCCGAGCGCGAGGACGAAGACGAAAACGAGGCTCTTGCGCCAGGGCCGGAGCCATTCGAGGTACTCGGCGGCGAAGCGTCGCCGCTTTCCCGCCGCCTCGGGCGCCGCCGGCTCCGCGGGCCTGCGGGCCTTCGCGCGGCGCTCGTCGCGGAACCGCGCGAACCGCCGGCGGGACGAGGCGGCGTCGGCGCTCATTCGGCGGGCTTGTACTTGTTGATCAGCCGCCGCTGCTCTTCCATCATGATGGGCAAGGGCACGCCGACCGTGAGCTCGAGAATGCAAGTGTTCTTGTCGGCGAACACGCGCAAGACGAAGCCCTCGATCGGGCAGGTCCTGCCGTCGTGGAAGCGGAGCTTGCCGAAGACGCGCATCTTCTCCGCCGGCCGGATGTCCTTCGGCAAAAGGAACTTGCAGCCCTTCTCCGAGATGTCGAGGACCTCGAACTCCATTTTGTCGACGAGGAGCCGGGGCCGGTCGGCCGCGGGATACTCCAGGCGGTAAAAGTCGCGTTGGTTGGTCATGAAGGTGACAATAACCCGATTTCATTGCGGATTCAAGCGGAGAGAGGCGCCCCCATTTGAGGCCGGGCAGATTGTGCCGATCCCCCTGCTGTGACCACCACACCCCTTGAATACGATTATGTCGTGATCGGCTCCGGCTTCGGCGGCAGCGTCGCGGCCTTGCGGCTGAGCGAGAAGGGCTACAAAGTCCTGGTGCTCGAGGCCGGCCGGCGCTTCCGCGACGAGGATTTCCCGAAGAGTAACTGGCGCCTCGACCGCTTCCTCTTCCTCCCGCGGTTCGGGCTGCGCGGGATCATGCGCATGGACTTCTTCCGGGGCCTCATGGTGCTCTCGGGGGCCGGCGTCGGGGGCGGCAGCCTCGTTTACGCGAACACGCTCATCGAACCGGACGCCAAGGCCTTCGCGAACGGCACCTGGCCGGCGGGCGTCGGCGTCGGGCGCTGGGACGCCGAGCTCGAGCGGCACTACACGGAAGCGCGGCGGATGCTCGGCGCCACGCCGGCGCCGACGACCAACCCGGCGGACGTGGCCCTGAAGGCGACGGCGGCGCGGCTCGGCTACGGCGAGACCTTCCACCCGGTGAGCGTCGGCGTCTACTTCGGCAAACCCGGCGAAAAGGCCGCGGACCCCTTCTTCGGCGGCGCCGGCCCCGAGCGCAAGGGCTGCGTCCAATGCGGCGGCTGCATGGTCGGCTGCCGGCACAACGCCAAGAATACGCTGGTGAAAAACTATCTGTATTTCGCCGAGAAAAAGGGCGCCAGAATCGTCGCCGAGCGCGAGGCGCGCCTCGTCCGCCCCCTTGCCGGCGGCGGTTACGCCGTCGAGACGATCAACCCTTTTCTGCTCGGCGCGAAAGGCGGGACGTTCACTGCCGCCAACGTCGTGTTCGCGGGCGGCGTCCTCGGGACGATGAAGCTCCTGCTGCGCTGCCGCGACGAGGCGAAGACCCTCCCTGGCCTGTCGCCCGTCCTCGGCGACGAGGTCCGCACGAACAGCGAATCGATCATCGGCGTGCGCTTCGCGGGCAAGGCGCGGCCGGACTACTCGCGCGGCATCGCGATCGCCGCCGGCGTCAACCCGGACCAGGACACGAAGATCGAGGCCGTCCGGTATTCGCGCGGCTCGAATGCGATGGCGCTCCTCTCGATGCCGCTCATCAAAGCCAAGACCCCGCTCGGCCGCATAGCCGAGCTCGCGGCGTACCTCGTCCGCCACCCGGTCCGGTTCCTGCGGGCCCTGAATCCGGTCGGCTTCGCCACCGACACCGTCATCCTCCTCGTGATGCAGTCGCTCGACAGCAAGCTCAAGTTCGCCTGGAAGCGCCGCTGGCTGACCGGGTTCCGCAAGTCCCTCGACGCCGAGTACCCGAACGGCGCGCGCCCACCCCGCCACATCGAGGCGGGCAACCGCTTCGCCGAGGAGATGGCGGCGGCGCACGGCGGCCAGGCCGGCGGCAGCATCGCCGACGTCCTCGGCATGAGCGTCACGGCCCACATCCTCGGCGGCTGCCCGATGGGCGCCGGCGCGGCCGACGGCGTCATCGACGGCGACCACCGGGTCTTCAACTACCCCGGCCTCTTCGTCGTCGGCGGCGCCGCGGTCCCCGCGAACCTCGGGGTCAACCCGAGCCTCACGATCACGGCGATGGCCGAGCGCGCGATGAGCAAGGTCGCGGCGAAAGCGGACGTCGGCCGGCAGGCGGCGTGATCCGCCCGGCGCGTCAAGCGGCGCCGTGGACCGCCTCGAAGGCGAGGCCGTCGCCGAGGGGATGGCGCGCCGCCCCCGATTGCTCGGCGACCGCCGACGCCACGGCGGCGTCGAGGATGATCCGGTCGGCCTCGCCGCGCGCAGCTCTTTGCCCCGGACCTGCAGCCCGGCGAGGGAAAGTCAGATGCAGTTCCGGTCCCGCGGCGCGAAGATCGAGTCGATCGGGCGGTCCTCGAGGAGCGACTGCATGACGACCGCGCGCGGAGCGACACGCGACAGGCGGCTGAAGGTGCTGCGCGTCGCCCGGAGCCCCAGGACGAACGAGAGCCGCGCCATGACGCAGGCGATCGGGACCCCGACCCCATAGAGGATGAGCCAGGGGACGGCGTCGGGGATCCCCGCGAAGGAGTACACCGCGAACGCCACCATAAAGAGGGCGGCCATCCCCAGGCACGCCACGGACGGAAAGCAGAAGAAGGCGAACGTGCAGGAGATCACCGAGATGGCGACGGCGCCCTGGGCCAGAAAGGTCCCGACCAGGTCGAAGTCCTGGCGGATCACGTCGATGTAGAACAGCACCTGGCCGGTCACCAGAATGGTCGTGGGCCACGGGAACGGCGCGTTGAAGCGCCGCGTTACCACGAGCCGGATGACCACGAGCAGTACGACGACGAGGTGAAACCCCAGGAGCCGGGGAATCATCGCGGGCGGCGCGATCGCGAACTCGACCGGGATGATGCAGGCATGAAAGGCCAGCGCCAATACGACCGAGACGCCGTCCGTCCGGTGAAAGCGCCGCGCGCAAAGCGCCGCCTGGACCGAGCGATCGAGGGCCACGTCCGAAGCGGGCGGGGGGTCGAGGAAACTCCGGATTTTTTCGGCGAAAATCATCGTCTAGAGAGCAGCTCCCCGTCGGCGTGGCCTTCCTGCCCCGCGGCCCCGTTCAGCCCGCCAGCGCCAGACCCACGATCCGCTCGATCAGCTCGTCATAGGTGATGCCGGCCTTGCGCGCGGCCCAGGCGAAGTCGTCCTTCTTCTTGATCGAGGGGTTCGGATTGACCTCGAGGATCACCGCCTGGCCGGCCTCGTCGAGCCGCAGGTCGACGCGCGCATAGCCGGAGAGCTTCAGCAGGCGGTAGGCGGAGCGGCAGGTGTCGTTGATCTGGTCGAGCGTCGCCTTGTCGAGGTTCTTGGCGGTGTCGCTGTCGATCCCGTACTTCTTGCGGTAGGCCTCGTCCCACTTCGCGCGGTAGGTCAGGATGCGCGGCGTGCCCTCGGGCAGCTGCTTGAAGTGGAGCTCCGTCGGCGGCAGCACCGTCAGGCGCTCGTTGCCGAGGATCCCGACGTAGAGCTCACGGCCGTCGATGAATTCCTCGACGATCGCGTCGCCCTCGAAGTGGTCGTGCAGGAACTTGAGGCGGCCGAGGCACTCCTCCTCGGTGTTGACGATCGAGGCGTGCGCGATGCCCTCGCTCGACTCGCGCGCGAGCGGCTTGCAGATGCCGGGAAAGGCGAAGCCCTTCGGCGTGCGCCTCGCGGGCCGGCTCCGGCTCGAGACGGCGAAGCGCGGCACCCGCAGGTCGTGGAAGGCCAAGACCTTCTTCGTCATGCCCTTGTCCTTGCAGAGGCTCAGAGCCGCGGGCGAGGCGCCGGTATAAGGTACGCCCAGAAGCTCGAGCAGCGCCGTCAGGTTGGGCTCGTGCTTGCGGTCGGCGTTGAAGCTCTCGCAGAGGTTGAAGACCACGTCGGGGCGGTCCTTCTGGACGCGCGCCACCAACGGGGCGATGTCGTCATGCACGCCGAAGACGTGGACGTCGTGGCCGAGCTTGAGCAGCGTGCGCACGACGTCGCGCTCGTCGCGCCACTCGTCGCCGACCATGAATTCGCGGAAGTCCTGCCCGTTCGGCGGCGCATAGGGCACGTCGAAGAGCACGAGCACGTGTAATTTCCTCGTCATTCCCCGATTTTATCAGGGAATTGCAGCCCCAGAACGGGCGTCAAGGCTTTGGCGGGCGCGCCGAAGCCGCCGGAAAACCGAAGTTCGGAAGCCGGAACGGGCGCTTGAGGCGGAAGGACAATAGGCGCCGGCATCAAGCGCAATGAACGGGAGAGGGCCCGCACCGTCCAGAATTCGGCCGAACATCAACCCTTTGCGCCTTGGCGGTTGAGCGCCGGCAAGGCGCCTTTGCGGTTACCCCAGGCTCGCGCGCCGTCGCGCCGCCCGCGCCTCGCCCTGGGCGCGCCGCTCGTAAAAGCGGGCGAGCGTCGACCGCATCCGCGCCGCGGCGTAGCAGGTCGAGCCGTCGTCTTTCACCAGCGGCCGCAGCCCGCCGAGGCGGCCGATGAGGTCCTCGACGAAGCGCAGCTTCCGCCCCACCTCGCGCGAGGCCCC
>JAYVWD010000624.1:0-3949 GCA_043786345.1 Pseudomonadota bacterium | reverse complement strand
CCGCTCAAGGTCAGGCGGCTGACGACTTTGTGGAGGAACTCGGCCGTGCGGGCGCCTGGACGGATCCCAGGGATAAAGCCGCCGTGCTTCTTGAGGTTTTCCGCGATGTCGTCGGCCTTGAAGGTGATCGACGTGTAGAAAAACGCGAAAAAGATGATCATGGTGACGTAAATGAGGTCGTAGAACCAACCGCCCGGGTGGAACAGCACGTTCAGGACGGTACCAATCGGAGTGTCCGGCCAAAAGCCCTGAATCGTGACAGGAAACTGCAGGAGCGAACTCGCGAAAATCGGGGGAATGACGCCCGAGGAGTTGACGCGGATCGGCAGGTGGCTGTTTTGGCCGCCATACACTTTCTTGCCGACCTGGCGCTTCGCATATTGGACGGGCACCTGTCGGGCACCCTGCTCGATGAAGACGACGCCGGCCGTGATGACCACGACCATCGCCAGGATCAACATGATCCGGGCCAAGTCCATCTCCTGGTTGTTGTATTGACTGTAGGTATTCGTGATGACGCGCGGCAGGCTGGCGCAAATGCCGGCGAAGATGATCAGCGACATGCCGTTGCCGACACCGCGCTCGGTGATCTGCTCGCCGAGCCAGATGATGAACGCCGTACCGGCCGTCAGCGACAGAACTGTTACGATCTTCCAGCCCAAGCTGGGATCGAGAACCAAACTCCGGCCGCTAAAGTTCTGGCTAGCCAACGTGTTGGCGATCATAAAGCCTTGAACGAAGGCCAACGTCACGGCGCCGTAGCGCGTATACTGAGTGATCTTTTTGCGCCCGGCATCGCCCTCTTTCGAGAGCTGCTCGAGGTGCGGCACCACGACGGTCAGGAGCTGGGCGATGATGGAGGCGGAGATATACGGCATGATGCCGAGGGCGCAGACGGAGAACCGTTCGAGCGCGCCGCCCGAGAACATGTTGAACATGCCGAACAAGTTGGCGCCCTGGCCTTTGAAGAAATCGGCCAGTGCGGCCGTGTCAACGCCCGGGATCGGCACGTGCACGCCAATCCGGTAAAGCGCCAAGAAGCCCAACGTAAAAAGAATCTTCTTCTGAAGGTGATTCAGCGTACCTTCAGGCAGCTTCGCGATCCTCGATCCCACAGCAGCAGTCTCCCCTAAGAGTCTCGTTTGGATTTATCAAACAATCTTAAGGGTTCCGCCGGCTTTTTCAACAGCGGCTTTCGCCGACAGGCTGGCTTTGTGGACGGTGATCTCGAGCTTGACATTGAGGGTCCCGCGACCAAGAAGCTTCACGGGAGCCTCGCCCTTCTTGACCAGACCGGCCACTTGAAGCGCCTTGATGTCGACTTTGGCGCCGGCCTTGAAGGACTTCTCGAGCTGGTCGAGGTTGATGACATCATATTCCGTGCGGAACATGTTGTTGAAGCCGCGCTTCGGGAGGCGCATGTAGAGCTTCATCTGGCCGCCTTCGAACCCTGGGCGGACGTTGCCGGACTTACGGGCGCGCTGGCCCTTATGTCCACGACCTGAGGTCTTGCCGAGGCCCGACCCGATGCCGCGGCCGAGGCGCTTGCGCGTCCGGTGCGAACCCGGGTTGGGGCTCAGGTTGCCCAAGGTCTTCATTTCGTTGTCTTTTTCTTTATCTGCCATGACTGGATTCCTCAGGCCTTGAGCTCGTAGGAGACGAGGTGCTTCACTTTGTTGATCATGCCGCGGATGCAGTTGTTGTCTTTGTGCTCTTTGACGTGACCGATCTTATGCAGGCCAAGGCCGATCATGACCTTCTTGACCTTTTCGGGCTCGCTGATCAGACTTTTCGTCTGCTTGACGACGATCTTCGACATAACGTCCTAATCTCCGTGGGCTTACTTGCCGGCAGCTTTCTGCTGGGCCTTGATCTGTTGCTTCGTGATTCGTTTTTGTTGGGCCGTCGCCGGATCCACACCCTTGGCGGTCGCGTAGGTCTCGATCGTCTCGAGCTGGAGCAGGCCGTTGATCGTGGCGCGGACGACCGAGCCAGAGGTCCGCGTGCCGTGCACCTTGCAGACGATGTCGCGGATACCCGCGAGCTCGGTGATGATGCGGACGGCGCCGCCGGCGATGAGGCCCTTACCTTTGACGGCCGGGTTCATGACGACCGAACACGCACCGTATTTGCCGATGACGTCGAAGGGAATGGTGCCTTCGAAGTTGGGGATCACGACGAGGTTCTTCTTGGCTTGGTCGGACGCCTTACGGATGGCGTCCGGAACTTCCCCGGCCTTGCCGAGGCCGAAGCCGACGCGCCCCTTTCCGTCACCGACGACGACGAGCGCACTGAAACTGAAGCGCCGGCCGCCCTTGACGACCTTCGCGACGCGGGCGATGTGGACGACGCGGTCTTGCAGGCCGTCGCCGTCACCTTCATCACCATGACCGCCGCGTCCGCCGCCCCGGTTTCCACCGGGACCGCCAGGACCGCCGCGACCAGGACCGCCGCGACCGGGGCCGCCGCCACCACCACCGCCGCGATTGCCGCCGCCGCGATTGCCGCCGCCGCCGCCACCGTGGCCGCCGCCGCCATGGCTTCCGCCGCCGCCGCCGGATTGGGCAGGGGCCTGAGCTTGAGCCTGGACCGGGGCCTGAGCTGGGGCTGGTGCTTGGGGCGCTTGCTTGTCGCCACCGTCTTTGACGTCGTTTTCTGCCACTTGCGATATCCTCATCGGTTTATCTACGGGCGCCGTTTAGAATAACAGGCCGCCTTCGCGCGCCCCGTCGGCCAGCGCTTTCACGCGGCCGTGATACGTAAAGCCGTTCTTGTCGAAGACGACGGCGCTGATGTTCTTCTCTTTGCAGGCCGCGGCGAGCTTCTTGCCGAGGTCGGCGCAAACCGGGATGCTGGCGCGCTTGTGGTCGGCGCCCTTTTGGAAGGAGCTGACCGAAGCGAGGGTCACGCCTTTGACGTCGTCGATCACCTGGGCCGACATGTGCGAGTCGGAGCGGTAGATCGAAAGACGCGGACGCGCCTCGGTGCCGGAAATGCGTTTGCGGCCCCGGAGTTTGCGGCGGGCGCGGAGAACGGTCTTTTTCGATGTCTTGGCCATGTTCGTGATTCCGAAAAAAAGAATTATTTCTTGCCCGCGGCCTTGCCGACTTTGACGACGATTTTTTCGTCTTCGTAGCGGACACCCTTGCCGTGGTAAGGCTCTGGCGGCCGGAACCCGCGGATGGTAGCCGCGACCTGGCCGACGGACTCTTTATCCGCGCCTTCGACGGTGAGGGCCGTCTGCGCGTCAACCTTGATGGTGACACCCGCTGGCGGATCGAACGTGATCGCGTGGCTGAAGCCGAGGGTGAGGGAGATGCCCTTGCCTTGAGCCGCGGCGCGGAAGCCGACGCCGACGAGCTTGAGCTTCTTTTGGAAGCCCGTGCTGACGCCCGTGACCATGTTGTTGACGAGGCTGCGCGACAGGCCGTGGAAGCGGCGCTGCTCGTAGGACTCGGCGGCCTTTGGGACGATCGTCGCTTTCGTGCCTTCGACCTTGAGGTCGACAGTGTCGTGAAGGGTCCGCTCGAGGGTGCCTTTTGGGCCCTTGACCGTGACCTTGCGACCGCTGACCGCGATCGTCACGCCTTTGGGAAGCTCAATCGGTTGTTTTCCAATCCGGGACATTACACGGCTCCAAGAGAAATCAGTATACGGTGCAGATGAACTCGCCACCGACATGCAGCTCGCGTGCTTGACGGTCGGTCATGAGGCCTTTGGACGTCGAGAGAATCCCGAGGCCGAAGCCGTTCTTGACGTAAGGAATGCTCTCCGCGTTGACGTAGCGGCGGCAGCTGGGCTTGCTCTTGCGGTCTAGCCCCTTGATCACGCCTTTGCCTTCCTCCGAGTACTTCAGCGCGATCTTCAGGATGCCCTGCTTGTCGTCGCGGATGCACTTGTAGGCGCGGATGTAGCCTTCTTCTTTGAGAAGGTGTGTGATGGCGATCTT
>JAYVWD010000623.1:0-1887 GCA_043786345.1 Pseudomonadota bacterium | reverse complement strand
TCGAAACGCTGCGTCGGACGCTCCAATCGTCCTGAAAAATATAATAAATATAGGGCTTTGCCAAAGCGGCGCCCCGAGCAGCTGGCCAAATGGCCAAATGTTTATGGTCTGAGCAGCGCCCGTTTTTTGTCGACTTCGCAGACACTTTCCCGGTCCGCCGCCTTGAGTGCCGGCCGGCATTCACCGAAGAGCGGCCCATGAGCTTTGCCGAACGCCTCAAGCAGTTTCCCGTCCTTCGCACCATCCTGCGCCGGCGCTACGACCGCCTGTTCGCGCGGGCGACCGGGATGAACCTCTTCCGCGGGGTCTACGCCGATTTCGGCGCGGCGCTCGCCGCCGTGCCCGGCACCAAGCCGATCGGCTACGACACGCCCGAGACCGGCTCCATGTACAAAGAGCGCCAGACCCAGGTCGTCGCCAGCGACTACGCTCCGATGTTCTGGCTGCGCGGGCTGCTCGAGCCGGGCACGCGCGTCCTCGACTTCGGCGGCCACGTGGGCATCGCCTACCTCGCCTACCGCCGCTACTTCCCGTTCCCCGCCGGCCTCGCCTGGACCGTCTGCGACGTCCCGGCGGTCGTCGAGGCGGGCCGCCAGGTCGCCGCCGCCGGGAAGGCGCCCGGCCTGACCTTCGTCTCAGACTTCCGCGACGTCGTGGGCGCCGACGTCCTGATCGCCTTCGGCTCCCTGCAGTACCTCGGACCGGTCCAGCTCCCGACCATGCTCGCACATTTCAAGGATAAGCCCCGGCACCTCGTGATCAACAAGCTGCCCGTCCACGACGACAAGGCTTTCGTCACGCTCCAAAACATGAGCGCGGCCTTCTGCCCGTACCAGGTGTTCAACCGGGCCGCGTTCGTCGCGGGCATCCTCGCCCACGGCTACGAGCTGGTGGACTCGTGGACGACCTCCGAGTCCCTCTACATCCCCTACCCGCCCGGCCACAACGTGCCGCGGTACAGCGGCTTCTATTTCCGCCGGTTGGCGCCCTAGCCTGGGCTCAGCGCTTGATCGCCTTCGGGTCGAGCGCATCCTGCAGGCCGTCGCCCAGGAAGTTGAAGCTCATGACGACGATCAATATCAATAGACCCGGGATCACCGCGAGCCAGGGCGCCGAGTAGATGATCTCCTGGGCGTTGTTGAGCATATTGCCCCAGCTCGGCGTCGGCGGCTGGATGCCGAGGCCGAGGAAGCTCAGGGCGGCCTCGAACAGGATCGCCTGGCCGATGTTGAGCGTCACCGAGACGATGACCGGCGAGACGCAGTTCGGCAGCAGCTCTTTCAGGATGATCGACACGTAGCTCATGCCCGAGGTCTCGGCCGCGAGGATGTACTCCTGCTCCTTGATCGCCAGGATCTCGCCGCGGACGAGCCGCGCCTGAAGCATCCAGGAGAAGAGCATCAGGACGAACACCATCTTGAGGATGGTGACCGTCTGCGGGTCGTTGATGCCGGCGAGAAACGGGAGCTTCGTCGTGTCGATGCTCGCGACGATGATCAGCACGGGGATCAGCGGCAGCGCCAGCAGCGAGTCCGTCGTCCGCATCAGCAGCGTGTCGACCCACCCGCCCAGGTAGCCGCCGAGCGCGCCGACCGAGACGCCGATGATGGTCGAGCTGACCGTCGTCAGAAAGGCGACCATCAGCGAGATGCGCGTGCCGTACACCAGGCGGATGAGGACGTCGCGGCCCGCCTCGTCGGTTCCGAGCCAGTGTTCGCGCGAGAACTCGCCGTAGCGGTTGAGGATTTCCTGCGAGTTGGGGTCGAGGTGCAGCGCCCAGGCGATGACGTCGGCGAAGATCGCGACGCCGCAGAACATCAGGATGACGACCAGGCTCGCGATCGCTAGGCGGTGGGTGAGGAGCTGCTCCATCGCCAGCCGCGTCAT
>JAYVWD010000622.1:0-4302 GCA_043786345.1 Pseudomonadota bacterium | reverse complement strand
GACGCGCCCGGGATCGCCGGGCGGCCCCTGACTATCAATCTGGCGAAAACCGGCAAGGGCGGCTCGGACATCACGCTCGCGTGGAGCGAGGACGAGCACTATGCGATCCACCTCGACATCTCGAGCACCGCGCTCTTTTGAGTCAATGCCGGAAGTGCCGCTCGCCGGTCAAGACCATCGCGATCCCCGCCTGATCGGCGGCCTCGACCGAATCCTGGTCCTTCTTCGAGCCGCCGGGTTGGATGATCGCCCGCACCCCGTGCACCGCGGCGAAGTCCACCGTGTCGCGGAACGGGAAGAAGGCATCGCTCGCGAGCACCGCGCCGAGGGTCGGAATGCCGGCCTCCCTCGCCTTGGCGACCGCGGTGTTGGCCGAGTCGATGCGGCTCATCTGCCCGGCCCCGATGCCGACCGTGACGCCGTCCTTCGCGAACACGATGGCGTTCGATTTGACGTGCTTCGCGACCGCCATGGCGAAGGCCAGGTCGTCGAGCGTCGCCGCGTCGGGCGCCTGGCGCGAGACCGTCTGCCACTCGGTGCGCGGGCGCAGGCCCTTGTCCTCCTCCTGGACGAGGAACGCGCCGGCGACGGTGCGGACGGCGAGCCCGCGGGGCAGGGCGTCGACCGCCGCCTTGACGGCGAACGGGGCCTTGACGACCCGGACGTTGGGCTTGGCGGCGAGGATGCGCAGCGCGTCGTCGCTGAACTCCGGGGCCGCGAGGCACTCGATGAATAGCCCGACCACCGCCTCGGCCGCGTCGCGCTCGACGCGGCGGTTCATCGCGATGATGCCGCCGAAGGCCGACTTCGGGTCGCAGGCGAGCGCCTTCCGGTATAGGGTGGCTAGGTCGTCGCGCTTGGACGAGGCCACGCCGCAAGGGTTGGTGTGCTTCACGATCACGACGGCGGGCCCCTCGAACTCGGCGACGAGCGCCGTCGCCGCGTCGAGGTCGAGGATGTGGTTGTAGGAGAGCTCTTTTCCCTGAAGGATCTCGACCGCGCCGAAGCCGCGCGCGACCGGGTCCTGGATCGGCCGGTAGAGCGCTGCGGCCTGGTGTGGGTTCTCGCCGTAGCGCAGGTCCTGGACCTTGGCGAGGGAGACCGACAGGAGCGCGGGGAAAGTGGTCTCGTCGCCGCCCAGATACTGCGCGATCATGTGGTCATAGGCCGAGACCGTCGCGAAGACTTTGGCGGATAGGCGCCGCCGCAGATCCTTGGCAAACCCGCCCTGGCCGAGGGCCGCGAGGGCGGCGGGGTAGTCCGCGGGGTCGCAGAGCGTCGTCACGTGCTCCCAGTTTTTCGCGGCCGCGCGCAGCATCGCCGGCCCGCCGATGTCGATGTGCTCGATGGCGGCCTCGGGGGAAAGCCCGTGGGCGACCGCCTCACCTTCGAAACGGTAGAGGTTGACGACGACGACGTCGATCGGCTCGATCCCCTGCGCCCTGGCCTGCGCCAGGTGCACGGCGTTGACCCGGTCCAGGAGGATCCCGCCGTGCACCTTGGGGTGTAAGGTCTTGACGCGGCCGTCCATGATCTCCGGCTGGCCCGTGTGGGCGGCGACGTCGGTGACGGGCAGCCCCGCGTCCCGGAGGAGCTTGGCCGTCCCGCCGGTGCTTAGGAGGCCGAAGCCCTTGGCTACCAACCCCTTGGCCAGCTCGGCCAGACCCGACTTGTCGGTGACGGAAAGGAGGGCCCAGGCTTTTTGCGTCGTCATCTTAGGCGAAATCCTCGTGCGCGGTTCGCAGGTTGGGGGAGGGGTGCAGCATTCTTCGGTCCACGGCGTTTTTGATAGCAGACCGCGGCGTCCCCGTAAACTGGCCGGCCAAGGCTAACGCCGGCGCGAAAGTGGTGTTACTTAAGGCCTCACCCGCGGCCCGAAGCGTTGATCGAGTAAGGCCGCGTTTCCCAGACCCCAAGGCCCCGTTCGATATGGACCCATTCCTTCCACCAAGATTGAGGAGTTACCCTTGAGCAAGAGCATCATCTCCGCCCTGACCCTCGCCCTCGCCCTCGTCGGGTGCGGCGCCCAGACCTCGACCGAGGCCTCGATCACCGCCGCCGCGTCGTCGTCCGTGGAAGCCGTCCTCACCAAGGTCGCGGTCACCCCGACGAACGGCGGCATCAACCCCGACTACTTCGCCTACGTGATCAATGGCGATGTCCTCCTCGGCGGCAACTCCTGCGAAGCCCAGGGCGTCACGGCGTCTTTGAAGAGCTCGGCCGCGATCAACGGCGTCGTCACCGTGAAAGCGGTCCTGATGCGCCCGTCCAACTACGGCACCCGCATCTGCCCCCGCCTCTGGGCGCCGGTCTACAAGACCCTGAGCCTCACGGTCCGCGGCCAACACAGCCAAATCCGCAAGGTTCTGATCAAAAATGTCAATGAGCTCGGGACGCTGCTCGACGCCGCCGACCTGACGGCGCAGGACGAGGTCGTGATCACGAGCCCCTCCGCGACGCCGGCCAACGGCGGCATCAACCCCGATGCCTTCGCCCTCGTCATCAAGGGCACGGTCGTCGGCGGCAGCAACGCCTGTCAGGCCGCGGCCAACGGCATCACGCTCGTCCAAAAGCAGATCGGCCACACGATCTACGTCTCGGCCGTCCACGGCCGCCGCCTGAACGTGATGTGCACGGCCGAATACATGCCGGTCAACAAAGAACTTTCGATCACCGTCCGCGGCTCGAGCAGCGCCGGGACCAGCATCGTCGTGAAGAACGTCGACACCCTCGGCAACGACGTCGACGCCGCCAGCCTCTCGAACTAAGCTTTGCCCCCCCTGGCCGGCTCCTCCCTTTCGGGGGGGCCGGCTTTACGTTTCAGGGCATCCAGGTGCTTCTTGAGGGTCGCCTCGGTGCCGACCTCGAGGGGCTCGTAGTAGGTCCGGCCCGCCAGCTTCTCCGGCAGATAGGTCTGGCGCATCGCGCCGGCGGGATCGTCGTGAGCATAGACGTAACCCTTGCCGTAGCCGATCTCTTTCATCAGCTGGGTCGGGGCGTTGCGTAGGTGAAGGGGCACGTCGAGCGAGCCCGTCTTGCGCACGTCCTCGGTCGCCTCGTTGAGGGCGAGGTAGGACCGGTTGCTCTTCGGCGACGCTGCGAGGTAGGTCGTGGCCTGGCCAAGCATGATGCGCGCCTCGGGCATCCCGACCATGTGAACGGCCTGCATCGCCGCGGTCGCGACCAGGAGCGCCGTCGGGTTGGCGTTGCCGATGTCCTCGCTCGCCGCGACCACGAGCCGGCGGGCGACGAAGACGGGGTCTTCGCCGCTTTCGAGCAGGCGCGCCAGGTAGTAGACGGCGGCGTCGGGCTGGCTCGCGCGGATCGACTTGATGAAGGCGGAAATCACGTCGTAGTGGAGGTCGCCCTGCTTGTCGTATTGCAGGTTGAGCTGGGGAGCGACCTGCTTCAGGACGTCCTTCGTGACGAGGCTGCCGGCCGGCGCGACGGCGGCGACGGCGTCGAGGAGGTTCAGCGCCCGGCGGGCGTCGCCGTCGGCGCTGCGCGCTAGGGCGCCCAGGATCTCGGGGGCGAGTTCGAGGCCTAGGCCGATGCTTTCGTCGCGGACGAGCGCCCGCTCCAGGATGTCGACGAGCGCCTCGTCGGTCAAGCGCTCGAAGCGGAAGACGAGCGCCCGCGAGAGGATCGCGCGGTTGACCTCGAAGGACGGGTTTTCGGTCGTGGCGCCGATGAACTTGATGGCGCCCGTCTCGAGCGCCGGGAGGAGCACGTCCTGCTGGCTTTTCGACAGGCGGTGGATCTCGTCCATGAAGAGGAGCGCCGCCTTGCCGCCGGCTTCCCGAGCCTCCTCGGAGTCCTCGATGACGCGACGGATGTCCTTGACCCCGTGGAGCACCGCCGAAAGGATGACGAGGCGCCGGCCCGAGGCGGCGCCGATCACCTGCGCGAGGCTCGTCTTGCCGGTGCCGGGCGGCCCCCAGAATAAAAGCGCGTGGAAGCGGTCCTTGTCGACCAGCTCCCGCAGCGGCGCGCCCGGCGACCAGATGGCGGGCTGGCCGAGCAGGTCCTCATGGCGGGCCGGGCGGACGCGCTCGGCGAGCGGACGGTGGTCCGCCTTGCCGCCGACGCGTTCGAGCTGAAGATCCAGGTTGCTCACGCAGGCCTCCTCAAAGACGCATGGAATCACGCGCGCGATGACCCGTTGCTTAGCACAACGGGCGGGAAAGCCGAATCGGCCATGGTTCCAGGCTCCCCTGTCGCGTCGTTGCCGCCGGGTCCGACTCCTGCGCGCATGGCTTTCAATACACTGAATCAACAGGTAAAATACCGCATTCCCGGGCG
>JAYVWD010000621.1:0-1826 GCA_043786345.1 Pseudomonadota bacterium | reverse complement strand
AAGGAAGAGCAAAAACATGATCGTCGACGTCTTAGTGATCGTGCTCCTGGTTCTGGTGATCATCTGGTTCGCGCACCGCGTCTGACACCATGCAGCTCGAAATCCAGAGCTTGACGAAAGTCTATGCCGGGAACCGGGGCCTTTTGCCGCTGAGTTTGTCCGTGCGGCCGGGTGAATTCGTCGGCATCGTCGGGCACAACGGCGCCGGCAAGTCGACATTTCTGAAGATGTTGGCGGGCTGGATCCGGCCCGACGGCGGCGACATCCGCATCGACGGCGTTTCGACCAGAAACCGCCTGGCGACCGTCCGGAAAGTCGGGTTCGTGCCGGAGACGCCCAACCTCTATGAGCAGTTCTCCGTCGAATACAACCTGGCGCTGTTCGCCCGGCTGTTTTCGCTGCCAGCGGCGCGCGTCGAGGACACCCTCCGGGAGTTCGAGCTGACGAAGTTCCGCCGCAGCAAAGTCCTGTCCCTGTCGAAGGGGCTGCGGCAGCGGGTCAGCTTGGGCCGGAGCCTTCTGGCGGATCCCCCCATCCTGCTCTTCGACGAGCCGACCTCGGGCCTCGACTTCGAGATCACCAAGGAAGTGTACCGGCGGCTTACGGCCGTTCACGCGACCGGAAAGACGATCCTTTTTACGTCCCACCGCCCCGAGGAGCTCAAGATGCTCGCCTCCCGGATCATCGTGCTCCATGAGGGGCGGGCGGTTTTCGACGGCTCGCCCGGCGACTATTTCGCGTCAAAAGCTCACCAAGACCTCTACCAATGATGCGTAACGTCCTCGTCCTGACCCGCAACGATCTGGCCGTCTCGTTCAAGAACAAGACGGTCTACCTGATGGTCTTCATCCCGCTGTTCGTATTCTTTTCGCTGACGGTCGTCGACCGCCCAGGCGGGCCGGCCGAGGGCGCCAAGATCGGCCTGATCCGCGGGCGGACCTATGCGGCGGGCGTCCTGCCGAGCCTCGAGGGCGCGCGCCCGAGTTTTATCGTGTCCTGGCTCGCCGACGAGGCGGAGGCGAAGAAGCAGCTGCGGAACAAGACCGTCGACGCCGTGCTTCTGCCGGACGGAAAATCACCGGAGGCGGCGGTCCTACTGGTCGCGAAGAAAGAATCCCTCAAGGCCCTTGCGGTGGTGGAGGGCTTGTCGCAGCTGCAGCGGGCGGCGGAAGCGCGCGAGTCCACCCGCTGGATCTCCGCGGTCGCGGCGCTGGAAGAGGACAAGGGAATCCAGATCCAGACGCTTCCGATTTGGACGTTGACGGTGGTCCTGCTCGTCGGATTTCTCGTCATGCCGCCGCAAGTCGCCGAGGAAAAGGAACGAAAGCTCCTCCTGGGGCTCCTGCAGACGCCGATGCGGGAACTCGAATGGTACCTCGCCAAGGTGCTGAACGGCATGATCCTGGCGATCCTGTCCATCGCGCTCCTGCACGCGGCCGGGGGCTTCGGCATGGGCCACGCGCCGAGCTACCTGGCCTTCCTCGTCGCCGGAAGCTTTTGTTTCAGCTCCATGGGCATCCTCATGGGCTTTCTTTGCCGCACCCAGGCGAGCGCGCGCGCGCTCGGCGTCGTGGTCTATCTGCCGAACCTCCTGCCCTCGGCGTTGGCCGACTTCTCGAAGAAGCTGAACGACGTCGCCGCGTTCGTCCCGTCCAACCAGTTCTTCGCGCCCGTGAAAGCCATCCTGCTGGACGGCGCGGTGGCCACGGACTTCAGCGTGCAGCTGGCGGCCTTGCTCGCGGTCGGGGTGGTTAGCGGCGGCGCCGCCCTTCTGTTGCTGAAAAAGCGCTGGCTGATGTAGGCGCATTGGCCGCGGCTATGGCCGC
>JAYVWD010000620.1:0-2553 GCA_043786345.1 Pseudomonadota bacterium | reverse complement strand
CGGCGGCTTCCGGCCCGCGGCCCGGGCCGCAGCACCTCGAAAGGCAAAAAAGCCTGGAAAGTTCGACGACTTGCGACCGATAGAGGGAGCGGGAGGCCTGCATTCATTTGAGTGACCGCTGGCACATTTTCAAAGACGGTAAGGCTCACGGCCCGTACTCGGCTGCCGAGATCCGTGACCAGCTCCGCGAGGGCGATCTCGATCCGTTCGACCTCGTCGCGCGGGAGGGCTCGTCGGTGCGCCGCGAGCTCGTCGAGATCGACGAGCTGTTCTCGACCAGCAAGGCCGCCAACGGCGTCGGCGGCGAGGCCGGCTTCGAGGGCAATGCGCCGACCGAGAGCATGGGCGGCGGGGCGAACGGGGCGGCGCGGCGCACCATCGACCGGCTCCTCGCCGGCGAAGGCCAGCTGCCCGGCGGCTTCGTCCCCCCGAACGACGTCCTGAACGGCAACCTGCACCTGGCGAGCGACGAGGCCGTCAACGCGACGCAGGTGAGCAACGGCGCTGCCGTGACCCGGCCGCCCCGCAGCGGGACCGGCAGCGGTAGCGGCAGCGGAAAGCGCCGGAAAAAGGACGCGAAACACTTCAACCTGAAGGACCCGAAGGGGCGCGTGCTCGGACCGCTCTCGGCGAACGACATCCAGGGGCTCTTTTACAAGGGCGTGATCGACAAAAACGTCCTCGTGCTCAAGCAGGGCTCGTCGGCCAAGGTGCCGGTCGACCGGTTCGTCGCCGTGTTCGCGCGGTCGAAAAGCGGCGGCGGCACGCGGCCACGCCAGCAGGGCGCGCATCCGGCGCTGTCGAGTCAACAGCGGTCGCCGACGATGTTGCGCGCGGCCGCCGCGCAGGGCGCGCAGCGGTCGACGATGCGCACGCAGAAAATCGTGACGGTGATGCTCGTCATCGCGGCCGTCGCGATGCTCGGCCTCGCCGGCTACCTCGCGTACAAGAAGGGCGCCACGGATTGGGTCGAGAAGAAGGTCGCGGCCCTCACCGCCGATGAGCCGAAAAAACCGCGGAAAAAACGCCGCGAGCCGCGCGTCGAGGACGAGATCGGCCGGGGCGGCGGCAAGCTTCCGCGGCCCGAGGCGTTCGAGGAGCCGGGGATCAAGAAGGCGCCGAAGCGGAAGAAGGGCGCCATCCGGGAAGTCCCCGTCGACGAGGACGAGGCGCCGGTGCGGGTCGAGCGTAAAGCGAAGCGGGACGGGCGCGATGTCCGGGACGGCCGCGAGGCGCGCACGAAACGCGACCGGGACCGTGAGCGGGAAAAGAAGCGCGCCGAGCTCCTGAAGCGCGCCGAGATCGCGAAGCGGAAGCGGGCCGCGCCGCCGCCGTTGAAGACCCCGCGGCCGGCCGCGAAGACGTCCAAGGTCGCCTTCGTGCCGGCGCCCGTACCAAAGCCGGCGCCGTTGCCAGCTCCGGCTCCCGCTCCGGCCCCGGCGCCCCCTAAGAATACGCCCCCGAAGGTGGCGGCCAAGGCGGCCGGCCAGACCGTCGGCTCCCTCGCCAACGGCCAACAGGTCAGCCGCCTCGGGCCCATGCGCTATGACCCCGCCGCCGTTGCCAAATGCTCGGGCCCCTGCGTCGTGACCTTTAGCGGCGCGGGCGGGTCCGTGACCGGCCGCTTTTTCAAGGACGGCTTCGGCGACGCCCTGGCGGCCAAGAAGGGTTCAGCGTACATCTCCGGAATTGTACGCAAAAGCGGCGGCGTCACGACGATTCTCATCCAGGACGTCCAATAGGACCGTCCGGGCATGTTCGCGTCTTGACCAGGGGGGACCGGCCTTGGTAATAACCACGTTCCCATTCTCGGAGACCATTACGCCATGGCCGTTCCTAAGTTCCGCACCTCGAAATCCAAGCGCAACCTGCGCCGCTCGCATCATGCGCTCGTTCCCGCGAGCCTGAGCTACTGCCCCGGCTGTGGCGAAGTTAAGCATCCGCACACGATCTGCGGCGCCTGCGGTAGCTACAAAGGCAAAGTCGTCGCCGCTCCGAAGGCCCGCACGGGTTTCGGCGGCGAAGACTTCCAAGTCGAAGAATAAGCACCACCCGTGGCGCGCACCCTCGCGATGTTCCCGGGCCAGGGCTCCCAGTTCGTAGGCATGGGGCGGGCCTTGCTCGACGCTTTCCCTTACGTCAAGACGACGTTCGAGGAAGCCGAGGACGCCGCGCGCATCGCGGTCCGCAAGCTCTGCATCGACGGGCCTGAGGACGAGCTCAGGCTCACGGCGAACACGCAGCCCTGCATCCTCACCGTGAGCGTCGCCACCTGGCGCGTCCTGGTCAACGAGGCGGGGTTTACGCCGGCTTTTTTCGCCGGCCACAGCCTCGGCGAGTATTCGGCCGTCGTCGCCGCCGGCAAGCTGACGCTGAGCGAAGCCGCGATGCTCGTGCGCCGCCGCGGCGAGGCGATGCAGGCCGCCGTTCCGCCGGGCATCGGCGCGATGGCCGCGGTGATGAACCTCTCCGGCGAGGACCTGACCAAGAAGTGCAAGACGAAGAGCCGGCCCGGCCGCGTGGTCGAGGTCGTCAACTACAACTCCCCGCAGC
>JAYVWD010000619.1:0-8988 GCA_043786345.1 Pseudomonadota bacterium | reverse complement strand
CCGTACTTCTCGACCTTCATGATCAGTCCCGCCCGGCTGATTCCGAGCTCCTTGGCGAGGCGCGACTTGTTCCAGCGCGTCCGCTCCAGGCCTTCCTTGATCATCTGTTTTTCCAGCTCTTCCAGGGCGTCTTTCAGGCGGCCGTTGACGCGGTAGCCCGGATACTTGTTCTTGGCGTTCTCGATGATGTGGCTCGAGAGCAGGTCCGGCGTGACCAGCAGGTCGGCGCCGGAGAGCACGCAGAGGCGCTCGATCTCGTTCTCGAGCTCGCGGACGTTGCCCGGCCAGTCATGGTTGATCAGGCGCTCGAGGGTCGACGTCTCGATCTCCTTCTTATTGCCGCTTTCCTTGTTGAACTTGCCGAGGAAGAACTCGGCTAAGATCGGGATGTCCTCTTTACGCTCCCGGAGGGGCGGCACCGTCAGGTTGATGACCTTCAGGCGATAATAGAGGTCTTCGCGGAAGATGCCTTGTTTGACCGCTTCCTGGAGCACGCGGTTGGTCGCGGCCAGGATGCGGACGTTGCCGCGGCGGCTCTGCGTCGAGCCGACCGGGGTGAACGTTCCCTCTTGGAGCACGCGCAGCATCTTGACCTGCATGGACATCGAGGTCTCGCCGATTTCGTCGAGGAACAGCGTGCCGCCGTCCGCCTCTTCGAACAGGCCCTTCTTGTCTTTGATCGCGCCCGTGAACGCGCCCTTGACGTGGCCGAAGAGCTCGCTTTCGAGGAGGTTCTCGTTGAAGGCGCCGCAGTTGATGACGACGAACTTCTTGTCTTTGCGGCGGCTGTTATAGTGCAGCGCCTTGGCGATCAGCTCCTTGCCGGTGCCGTTCTCGCCGTTGATCAGGACCGTCGCCTCCGAGTCGCAGACGCGGTCGAGCAGGCGGTAGAGGTCCTGCATCGGCGCGGACTTGCCGATCATGCGGTCGAAGCTGTAGCGGACGCCGAGCTCTTTGCTGAGCTCGCCGACTTTTTCCACTTCGTCGGCGACGCGCTTTTGCGAGACGATGATCTCCTCGACGACCATCTCGATCAGCTCGGTCAGGTACGCGATGTCCTTCTCGTTCAGCACCGGGAGCGCGTCGATGTACTGGGTCAGCTCGATGTCCGTGCCCGAAAACGTGCGCTCGAGGAAGGACCGGATGCGGGCCTTCTGCTCGGCGACCGTGTCGGCCTGCAGGAAGCCGTCGCCGAAGACGCAGCCCATGTACTTGCCTTCGACCCGGATCGGCACCGTGATCGTCGAGAAGCCCGCGTGGCAGCGGCCGAGGCGCGCATCTTTGGAGCGGGTCGTGTCGACCGTCGTCTGGCGGGCCGTGCCCCGACATGCCTCGAAGCCCTTGCTGTTGCCCGTGACCGCCTGGCAGATCGGGTTCAGGGGGTTGAAGAATTTCCCCTCCGGAACGCCGCGCAGGAGGCCCTTCGTGTCAGTGAAGTTGACCTGGATTTTCCACCACTTCCCGACGAGCTCGCGCAAACGGCGGATGACGTGCAGCTTGTCGAAATCGCTCCAGCGAACCTTGTCCGACGATTTGTCCGACATGTATCACTCCTGTCGTGTCGAAACTTTCGACTGTCAGGAGGCTCATCGGCAGAACTGGACAACTTCTTTACATGGCAAATGACTAGGGGCTTCCGGCACATAGCCGAAGCCCCGTCTTACTTATGAGCACTTTGCTCATAAATTCTCAGTTGCTATCAGTTACCTTGACACCCTTTGGCAGCGTGAAGGCGTCGGCCGCCAGGGCCCCCCGCTGCGGGTTTTTGAAGTCGTGGGCCAGGTAGTTGCCGCCCTTCATCGTCATCTTGAGGTAGCTGATCAGCGAGTCCTTGACCGAAAGCGTCAGGTCCACGCCCGTTACGTCCTGTTCGGACTTGGGTTTGAGCCTGATCTTGACGTTGTCGCCGTCCTGCTCGGCCTTCACGAGGTCATACCTCTTGAGGAGCGAGTCGAAGTTGAGGACCAAGTCCACCACCTGCTTCAGATCGTAGGCGCGCGGGCCGGTCGGCGAGTAGCGCATCGCCGACTTCGACTCGGGGTTGAACTCATAGAAGTCCTTACCGTCGTAGATCATCGACTGCTGGATGGGCTTCTCGAGCATCCACTTGAACTTGCTGGGCCTTTGGAAGAGCGCATGGCCGTCGCGCTTGACGCTCTTGCCGCGCATTTTGCTGAAGGACTCCTGGACGAAGTCGACGCTCAGCTGCTCGGTGCCCTTCACTTTGCTCTGGATGGCGCGCAGCTCGTCGATCGTGAGGTCTTTCGCGAAGGCTGGCGCCGCGAACAGGGTCGTCATCAGCAGCAACGAGTGGATCTTCATACGGTTCCTCCGGCATTTATCGCATCGCGCAACATCAGCAGGGCCTCGCGCGCGGCCGCTTCCCGAATGCTATCACGGGTTCCGCTGAGCTTAAGATGAGTAGACTTCGCCGCGGCAGCCGCCGCCAGGCCGACGAACACGGTGCCCACGGGTTTCTGCGGGGTTCCGCCGTCGGGGCCCGCGATGCCAGTGACCGAGAGCGCCCACGTTGCGCCGGTTTTGTCCCGCGCGCCCCGCGCCATCGCCTCGGCCACGGGCGCGCTGACGGCCCCGTGGCGCGCGATCAGCTCGGCCTCGACGCCCAAAAGCGCCGTCTTCACCCCGTTTGCGTACGCCGCGACGCCGCCGCGGTAGAACGCCGAGCTTCCCGGCCACCGCGTGAGTAGAAACGCCAGCAGCCCGCCCGTGCAGCTCTCGGCCGTCGCCACGGTGTCCCCGCGCGCGATGCAGGCCGCCTGGATCTCATTCACCAATTTTCCGAGCCCTTCAAGGTCTTTCAACATCGTCCGACATCCCGCTAAGGTAAGATTAGCTTTAGGTTTTTTGGCCCCTAAGGCATCATAGCTAAGAACAGTCAGTCACCGGAGCAGCAACAGATGAGTCACGACTGGTACAAGTACTACCCGGCGGGCGTCGATCGCGATATCAACCTCGGCAATCAGAAGAGCATCGCCCACGCCCTCGAGCAAGCGTGCAAGAAATACGATGGCCATATCGCCCTGACCTGCATGGGCACGGATATGACCTACCGCGAGTTCGACCGCCTCGCCAACCAGTTCGCGAGTTACCTCCAGAACAAGATCGGCCTCAAGAAGGGCGACCGCCTGGCGCTGATGCTCCCCAACATCATCCAATTTCCGATCGCCTTCTTCGCCGCCCAGAAGATCGGCGTCATCTGCGTCAACACCAACCCGCTCTATACGCCGCGCGAAATGCGCTACCAGTTCAAGGACTCCGGCGCCAAGGCGATCGTGATCCTCGACCTGGTCGCCCACAACCTCGAACAGTGCATCAAAGAGACGGACATCAAGACCGTCGTCGTCACCTCGATCGGCGACCAGCTGCCCGCGTGGAAGGGCCTGCTGGTCGACACGGTCATGAAGCTCAAGGGCATGGTCAAACCCCATAAGCTCGAGCACACGGGCTTCAAGGACGCGCTCCGGATGGGCGCCGAGAAGGCCCACACCCCGGGCGACGTCAACATGGACGACATCGCGGTCCTGCAGTACACGGGCGGCACGACGGGCGTGTCGAAGGGCGCGATGCTGCTCCAGCGCAACATCCTCGCCAACATGCTCCAGATCCGCAACATCGCGCAAACCCACGTGAAAGAGGGCAGCGAGCAGGTGCTGACGGCGATCCCGCTCTACCATATCTTCGCGCTTTCGGTGAACTTCCTGGCCTTCCTCGCGATGGGTCAGCGCATGATCCTCGTGCCGAAGCCGGTGCCGGTGTCGAACCTCAACAAGGTCTTCAGAAAGTACAAGATCACGGTGATGACGGGCGTCAACACGCTCTTCAACGCGCTGGCGAACAACCCCGAGTTCCAGGCGAACCCGCCCCGCACCCTCAAGATCGCGCTCGGCGGCGGCATGGCCGTCCAGGAATCCGTCAACAAGCAGTGGCAGAAGCTGACCGGCAACGCCATCGTCGAGGGCTTCGGCCTCACCGAGTCCTCGCCCGTGACCCACGTCAACCCCTTGGACCAGAACATGCGCGTCGGCTCGGTCGGCGTGCCGGTCGCCTCGACCGAAGCCAAATGCGTCGACCCCGAAGGCAAAGAGGTCGCGATCGGCGAGCCGGGCGAGCTGATCGTCAAAGGCCCGCAGATCATGGCCGGCTACTGGCAGCGCCCCGACGAGACGGCGAAGACCATCAAGAACGGCTGGCTCTGGACCGGCGACATCGCCAAGCGCGACACCGACGGCTTCTTCTACATCGTCGACCGCAAAAAGGACATGATCCTCGTCTCCGGCTTCAACGTCTTCCCGAACGAGGTGGAAGAGGTCCTCGTCTCCCACCCGAAGGTCCTCGAGGCCGCCGTCATCGGCATTCCGGACGAAGCTTCGGGCGAGGCCGTGAAGGCCTTCGTCGTCGCCAAGGATTCGTCGCTCACCGTCGACGAGCTCCGCAAGCATTGCAGTGAGCAGCTCACGGGCTACAAGCGCCCGCGGCACTTCGAGCTCCGGAAAGATCTGCCGAAGTCGAACATCGGCAAAATCCTGCGCCGCGAGCTCCGTGACGCCCAACTCCAGAAAACCCCGGCGGCCCAGAAAACATCGTGACGCCAACCGAAAGCCTGAAAATCTGCTCGACCTGCGGGCGCGACTTCAAGACCGAGACGGACTTCCTCTCGGAGACGCGGCGCTGGCGGGTCTGCACGTCCGGGCATCTCTGGTTCAACTGCGGCTGCGGTTCGACGCTCATGATCCCGAAGGGCAAGTACGAATGGTACTCACCCGACAAGTTCCTCTCGCCGGAAGCGTCGACCATCTTCAACAAGCTCGGAAACCTCACGGACCTGCCGCACATCCCGACGGTCATGATGGAGCTCGAACTCCTGCTTAAGGACCCGGACACGCAGCCCAAGGTCCTCGCCGCGGCGATGCGCAAGGAGCCGCTCCTCGCCACGCAGCTCATCCAGCTGGCCGAAAATTTGCGGAAATCGCGCAACCCCGACAACCCGCCGATCAAATCGATCGAGCACGCGACCGTGTACGTCGGCCACAAGACCATGAGCGATCTGGTCATGACCTGCGCCCTCCGCGCGATGCCGCTGCCGGAGAGCGGCTTCAACGCCAAGGAATTCTGGAACGAGAGCTACCTGACCGGCGCGCTCGCCGAGGCCCTGGTCAAGCGCTTCAACCTCAAGCTAAGCCTCGACGAGGTCTACCTCGCCGCGAGCCTGTGCAACATCGGCAAGCTCGTGCTCGCGTTCTGTTTCCCGCCGCTCGCGACCAAGATCTCGCGCGATGTGCACGACCGCAAGACGCACGCCACCTGGCGAGCGGCCGAGACCGCCTACCAATTCCCCGACCACTCGATCCTCGGTGAAATCGCCGGCTCGCTGTGGGGCATGCCGGAGCACGTGCTGCAAGCCTCGCGGCGCCACCACGACAAGGCCGACAATTCGGGGAAGTCCCCGTTCAACCTCTACGACGTGATCGGGCTCGCGAACCAGCTCTGCCACTGGGTCAACAGCGACCCGTACCGCATCGAGGAGCCGGTTTTGAGCTCCTACACGCGGAAGCTCGGGCTGGCCGAGGCCGAGGTCGAGGCGATGGCGGCGGACTTCCTGGTCGTCCGCCGGGAGATCCTCGGGCACTGAGGCCGGCCCGGCGCCGGCGCGCTCAGTTGACCAGCAACGAGATCGTCTGCTCGGCGCCCTTGCGCACGATCGTCACGTCGGCGCGCGGCTCGTCGCGCATCGTTTGGAGCATCCGGATCGTCATGCCGACGTCGGTGAGGCGCTCGCCGTTGATCGCCGTGACGATGTCGCCGTCGCTGAAGCCGGCTTGCTCGAAGACGCTGCCTTCGTCGATTTCCCAGAGGCGGAAGCCCGAGAGCTCGCCGTTGACGAAGTAGGGGACCGCGGCGGCCTGCATCAGCACTTTCCCGAGCTGGCGCTTGAGCACCAGGTCGCGATAAGCGGTCGTCATGCGTACTTCGTTGCCTTTGCGCTCGATGCCGCCCTCGCCGCCTTTCAAGGCGTAAGGGGAGGGGGCTTGATACGCCTCGCCGACGCGCACCTTGGTCGTCAAGCCGGCGCTCTTGAAGTACACGAAGTCGCGCTCGACGCGCTCGATCACCAGGTCGTCCGCGACTTTGTCGCCGACACGGGCGGCGAGCGTCTTGCCGTCGCGGGTGCTCTTGACGAGGGCGATGCCGTCCGCTGCGGCGCGCGAGGTGATGACGCCTAAGACCGCGACCGCATCTTTCCCCGCGTCGATTGCGAAGGCGGGGGCGGAGGCCAGGAAAAGCGACAAGATCAGGGAAAACCGGGACAGCAACAGCAGCATAGGTCCACCACATCAGCAACAGGGGCCCCTTGGCGGGGCGGTTCCACGGGCGCCCTTTTGCAACTTCGGGGCCGGCCGAAATGCGGTCTAAGCCCGGAATTTCCCTCCTCAAGCGCGCGGCCCTGGGTGTGCTGTCCAAGCCGCCACTGTCCAAGCGCTGGTCACAAAGCCTGCTAAAATAGGGGGACACCCACCTCCGGATCCCCCATGCCCCCCGACAGGAAGTCCTTCTTCTTGATGGCCTTGCTTGCGTCCACGCAGGCTCGGGCGGTGACCGTGCGCGTCGACTCGGCCGCGGGGTTGATGCAGCAGCCGACGAGCCACTACTACCACCTGATCTATGGCGGCCAGGTGACGGTCGCCACGCAGACCGAGAACGTCTTTTGGCGCGGCTCCTACCTCGAGCGTCCGGCCTTCAAGACCGTGGGCTACAAGGACAAGGACTACGGCTGGTTTGCGCTGGTCGGGACCAAGCTCACCAAGACGAAGGACTACGGGGTCTTTGCCTCGATCGGCGCCGGCCAAGTCGCGGGCTACATCAAGTCCGACAAGGCGGCCGCGGGAATCACGCGGAACGAGCGCCGCAGCTACCGTCTGAGGGGCCCGACCGTCGCGCTCGACTACGAGGTGCGCTTCGGGCCCGTCCAGTGGAGCATCGGCCACCAGACCTTCGTCGGATTCGTCGACCGGTCCGAGGTCGAGGCCTACGTCGCCTGGCCCTACAACTTCTTCCAGACCACCCTGGGGGTCGTCTGGTGAAGCGCGCCCTCTTCGCCATTTTCCTGCTCCTCCTCGCGCCGTCCGGGCGCGCGGCCGATACCCGCTATGCGCTCTCGGCGCAGTCGAAGGCGCTCGCGCCGAACGCCGGCGGCCAGGACGCCTATGCGCTGCGCCTCGGCACCAATTCCTGGGAAATCGGCGGCTTCGTCAACCAATACGTCACCGCCGGCGGCGTCCCGCTCGTCGGCGGCACCTTCGACTGGCGCCTGCCCATCTGCGACGACTCCTGCTTCTGGCAGTTTTTCGCGCAAGCCGGGGGCGGCCTCTCGACCGGCGGCCCGATCGCCGAGATCACCTGGGGCACGATGATCCCGCTCCTGCCGCTGTGGCTGCCGACGCGCGCGCCGCCCTATCTGCCGCAGCTCCGCCTCGACTTCACCTCGCAGTTCATCTTCATCCGCTACCGCGCCGTCACCTGGAGCTACCCGCTATGGGCTGGCATCTCCTTCCCCTTCTGATCGGAACGGCCTTCGCGTATCCGACGCCCGTCGACTTCGACGGGAGCCTGATGCGTTGGGACCTGGACCGCGACAGCCTACCCGTGACCTACGAGGTCAAGGCGGATAATGAGTCCTTTTCCGCTAATTACGGCGCCATCGTCGACGACGCGGCCGGCATGTGGTCCGACATCCAGACGAGCTATTTCCACTACTCGCCGGTCGAAGGCGCCGCCAAGGCGATGGTCACGCTCAACCTCAAGTCGGCCATCGACGGCGGCGATTTCTCCGCCGGCTACGCGATCTTCGACGCCTATGACGGCCAAAAGCCGAAGCACTGCTCCATCTTCATCGTCGTCGACGAGTACGTGAGCTATCAGGGCATGCAGAAGACCATCCTGCACGAGCTCGGCCACTGCGTCGGGCTCGGCCACACGCTGATCCCCGAGGCGATCATGAGTTATCGCCTCGAAGAGAACTCCTATGCGCTCGACGTCGACGACCGGGCCGCCGTGAGCCGGCTCTACCCGGCCGACGGCAGCCGGCCGCAGGTCGCGCCGGGTTGCGCCGTGGGCGCCACGCGCGGGGAGGCACCGGCGCTGCCGCTCCTCGTGCTCCTGGCTCTGCCCTTGGCGTTAGCCGCCGGATTGTACATTCGTCGCCGTGTTGAGCGGCAGGACGTAGGCGCTCTTGTCGAGGACGCATAGGCGGTAGCTGAAGACGGCGCCGTTCGCGTTGGTGTCGTCGTCGATGGTTCCGCTGGTGAAGGTCTTGAGCGTCAAGACCGGCGTGCCGGCGCAGTCGCTCGCCGGCGCCGTCGTGCCGCTGCGGCGCATGACGCGGACTTCCTGGTATTTATAGGCTTCGCCGTTCGAGAAGTCGAAGGTCAGCTTCACCATCCCCGCGGCGGTACCGGTCGCGGCGCTGAAGCCCTTGAGCGGCCCGGGCTCGTCGGTGTTGATCGTGATCGGATCCGAGGACTCGGACCAGGCCGAGGCGTTGCCGGCCTTGTCGACGGCCTGCACGCGCGCATAGTAGGTCTTGCCGTTCCGGCCGAAGATGTTGTCGGTGAGCGCCACGGGGTCGCTGACGGCGATGTCGTTGGCGCCCGGCGTGCTGCCGATCTCGAGGTGATAGTTGCGAATGCCGGCCGTCCCGACGTCGGCGACCGCGTCCCAGGTGAAAACGAGCTTCAGCGTGGCGATCTTCGCGGCTTCGATTTTCGGCTTGCCCGGCGCGCGCGGGGGCGAGCGCTCGGCTTTGACGGCGAAGGGGAGGTTGGTCGCGGCGACGGCGCCGACCTCGTTCTTGGCGAAGACGCACACATAGTTCTGGCCGTCGGCCGGCGTGTCGACCGTCTGAGAGAAGCCTTTGATGTCGCTCACCACGAGCGGCGCATTCGCGCAGGCCGGATCGACCGGATCGAGGCG
>JAYVWD010000618.1:0-7268 GCA_043786345.1 Pseudomonadota bacterium | reverse complement strand
TCAGCACGGAAGCGGCCGCCAGCTACCGGCGCCCGGTCACCCGGGAGTGCCACCGGTTTGCCGGCTCCGGCGTCCGGACCCCTGGAATGGCAGGGGATTGAAGTGCGCTAGCCGTGGCCGCGAGATACAGGCGCGTTCCTATCTTAAGCAAATGAGCTTAATATAGTTCTTTCAGCCACCGTCATCTCCATCATGAGGATCCAAATGAGAAGTTCGATTTTAGTGCTAGGCTTCGGCTTTATGACCATGGTGGTTGGAGGATGTAAGCACGCTCCAGCGACCGCGACTTTGCGTGACGCGGACGCGGACTTCCCTGACGGCGCACGTCGTGCCGTGAGCTCAGACTCAAAGCAGGTCGGAGAGTCGACGCCTGCTGCTGAATATGGCGGCGCTTACGAATGGGGCCTCTGCGCTGACGGCCTCTACCGCTGCTTCCGCGCCCCTAGCGCAAATGGTCAGATCCCCGAGGACGATTCCTATTGCATGGGAATGATGAGGCCTCGTTAACGGCGCTGGTTGGTCCTCCGCGTCGAAAGCATTGACGATTAAAGGACCACTCATTGTCTAGGAAGTGACATAGCGGTTTGGCGCAAACTTGCCGCCCAAGCTCACGCCCAGGCGGCGCCGAGGCCGACGACTATCGGCCGAGGTCGATGCCGACGCTGGTCGCCCACGCCACACGCTTAGAATTGGGGCCGACGCCGACGCCCAAGTCGAGGCCAACGATGGGGAAAAAATCTTGGTCGAAAGAGGGCTGTCCGGTCTCGACGATCTTCAAGGTGCAGGACACGGTCAACGCCCAGGGTGAGAACGTCACCTTGAAACCGAAGGCCGGCCGCCACGATCCCGGCGTATTGCCGCGGGCGGTTCCCATGGTAGAAGCCATGGCCACCCTGGTCGTGATGGATCAGCTGCTGAGGCAGCTCCCGGTCCGCCACGCCCGTGGCCCTCTAGCCATCGACGTAGGAACACCCAAGTGAACACCGAGCCCAAAACCGATCCCGCGCCCGAACTGACGTTCGACCCCGCCTCCGACGAGCCCCACGTGCACGGCCCTGACTGCGCGCACGGGCATCATCATCATCTCGACGCGCAGGCGCCGTTCGTGCGCCCGCAAGCGAAAGTCGGGCGCAACGACCCGTGCCCGTGCGGGTCGGGAAACAAGTTCAAAAAGTGCTGCGCTAAAGGCTAAGTGAGAAAGCCCGCGCCCCTTTGCGGGGCGCGCGCCCGCTCAGACTTTGGCGGGAGCCGCTTCCTTCTTGGCCTTCTTCTCGCCGCCGCCCTTCTTGACGGGCGCCGCGACGAGCTTCTTTTTCTTGGCTTTCGGCTCTTTCGGCTTGGCCAAACGCTCGGCGCGGCGCGTCGCGAGGTCGACTTCGCGGTCTTCCTCGAACTTCATCGCGGCGATGCGCGTCTTGAACTGCTTGACGTCGGCGGCGAGCTTGCGCCAGATCGTGTCCTTCTGGAGCATCTTCTTGCCTTCGACCTTGCGCTCGGCGAGCAGCTTCACGCGCTTGGCGAGGAGCACGGTGGCCTGGTCGTGTTGGGCTTGAAAAACGTCGCGGCGTGGTGCCTTCATAATCTCATCCTGTTGGTCTAAATCGATTGCGATGGTAGCTTGGGCCTTGCTTAGACTACTGTCTGGCGGACCCTTTTAGCCTACATTGCGGCAGCTTGCCAAGGAGAGCCGCTTGCCAACCACCCATGATTTCGCCGGGACGGTCCGCGCCTGCGGCGGCGACCTCGCGCCGCTGTCGGTCGAGACCCTCCAGCTCAACGTCACCAAGCTGTGCAATCAGGCCTGCGTACACTGCCACGTCGACGCCTCGCCGCGCCGTCGCGAGTCCATGCCCGACGATGTCCTCGCGCAATGCCTCAAAATACTTGGCGATTTTGAAGAAATCCGGACCGTCGACATCACCGGCGGCGCGCCCGAGCTCCACCCCCGCTTCAAGGATCTGGTGCGCGGGGCCCGCGCCCTGGGCCGCCACGTCATGGTCCGCCACAACCTCACGGTGACCCTCGACCCGCACCCTTTGACCAAGGAAAGCCAGCAGGATCTCCCGGATTTCTTCCGCGAGATGGGCGTCGAGGTGGTGTCCTCACTGCCCTACTACCAGGAGTTCTTCACCGACAAGCAGCGCGGCAGCGGCGTCTTCAAGAAGTCGATGGAAAGCCTCCGGATGCTCAACGAGCGCGGCTTCGGCGTCGCCGGCTCGGGACTCGTCCTGAACCTCATCTACAACCCGGTGGGCGCCTTCCTGCCCGCCGCCCAGGACGCCCTCGAGCGCGACTACAAGCGCGAGCTCAAAGACAAATTCGGGATCAGCTTCAACCGGCTCTACGCCCTGACCAACATGCCGATCCACCGCTTCCGGGCCCAGCTGCTCCGCCAGGGCGGCTACGAGGCCTACCTCGAGAAGCTCCATGGGGCCTTCAACCCGGCGGCGGCGGCCGGGGTCATGTGCCGGACGCTCGTGAGCGTCAGTTGGGACGGCAGACTCTACGACTGCGACTTCAACCAGATGCTCGGCATGGAGCTCGAGGGCGCCCCGACCGTCTTCGATTTCTCCCCTGAAACGCTCAAAAGGCGGCGCATCCGGGTGGCCGAGCACTGCTTCGGCTGCACGGCGGGCGCCGGCTCGAGCTGCGGCGGAACGACGGCCTGAGGAGGGCCCAAACCCATGTCCGGTTATTACGATCCGAAGGACCTGGCCAAGTTCCCCGAGGTCGGGGCCTTCGCCAAGGAGCACATGGACCGCTTCTTCGCCTACTACGGCGGGGTGACCGGGACCGACGGGGCGCTGTCGAAACGCGAGAAGGCCCTGATCGCGCTCGCGGTCAGCCACGCCCTCAAGTGCCCCTATTGCATCGACGCCTACACGACGCAGTGCCTCGAGACCGGGTCCAACCCCGAGCAGATGACCGAGGCGGTGCACGTCGCGGCGGCGATGCAGGCAGGGATCACGCTCGTCCACGCCGTCCAGATGCAGAATGCGCTGAAGGAAAAGGGCGCACTCTAGTATGATAGGGACAAATCACGCCCCGTCTTCTGGAGAACCCGCATGCTTCGTCGCGCTATGCTCGCCGCACTCCTGCTCACCGGTTGCCGCGCGAGCAATGCCGCGCAGGTGAAGGACGAGGCCCTGACGCCGGACCCGGCGGCCGCCGCCCCGGCCGCCGACGCCGCCGGCCCCAAATTCTGCACGGCGCACCGCGGCAACGGCAACCTCATCATGGCGCACTTCGCCGCGCTGGCGCGCCTGGTCGAGCACTACGGCCTGGTCGACGGGCTCGCGGGCGGCAGCTCCGGCAGCATCACGATCTTCTTCTACGAGAGCATCTACGCGAACCCGCTGGTTCACGCCTGCAACGGCGCGGCCTGCAGCGCCGAAGAGAGCGCGGCGCGCGCGGCCCTGCTGCTCAAGTCCATGCAAGGCTACGTCGCGTTGCTCACGAGCACCGACGAGGCGGTCGCCTTCCAGCAGCTCGCGCCGATCCTCGCCAAAGCCAAGGCCCAGGGCATCGACAAGCTCATCCTGGAGGACGCCGAAAAGGGTCGCGTGGCGCTGCTCGCGCTGCTGACGTCCAAGGACTTGAAGGACATCGTGAACAAGGAGGTCATCACCCTCCTCACCACCTCGGGGCACCCGCAGTATCACGCCAAGGACATCTGGAAGGGCCTGAGCTCGTTTGGCTCGTGGAAGGCCGAGGACCCGACGATTTTCGTGCGCCCCGGCCTCGTGGACTTCAAGGCGCTGGCCCGCAAGATCGGCCGCGTCGGCAACTTCTACGCCGGCTACGGGCCTTACGACGGCCCCGCGGCCGAGGCCTGGATGAACGCCTGCGCCACGCCCGGCCGCGGGAAAAACTGGCCGGCCCTCGCCGCGCTGCCCGCCGGCGGCACCACCTGCGGCGCCGCGTTCGACGCCATGGCCAAGACGTATCGGACGAGCCTGATCGCGGCCGAAGGCCAGACCCCGTCGCGCATCGACGACCCGATCGGCAAATACCTGCCGGCGCTGGTGATGACCGCGCTCCTCGAGGGCGAGGACGCGGCGGGGCGGTTCGCCGCGGCGCGGAAGCAATACCTGGCGGCGGAGCCGCTGACGTTCAAGATGGACTTCGACCTCGTCAAAATCGGCTACTGGGGCCGCGACGAGGACCTGGAGCGCGTGCGCAAAAATGAGCGCGGCTACACGGATATGAAGACCCAGAAGTTCGTCGCGCTCGGCCCGAAGACCTGGGCCGAGATCCTCGGGTATTCGCCGGCGGAGCCGGGCCTGACCCGCTTCCAGGAAATGAGCCCGACGCGCGTCTCGGCCGGCGGCTGGCCGGACCTGCACCCGACCCTCGCGCTCAAAAACCTGGGCTGCGAGAACGTCGCCTACGTCACGCGCCGCGGCGAAGAGTCCGGGTTCATCACCGGCATAGCTCAGCTGCTCGGCATGACGCCGGCGCAGCACGACCAGTATTTCCCGCTGGACCGGGCCGAAGGCCAGGGCCCCAGCGCGATCGTCAAGTCCCTCGAGGAGGCCGACGGGGTCTGGTGCACCAACTGGAACGCCTATGACACGCCGCAGGTCAGCGCACTGTCGGAGCACAGCTACAATACGCCGTTCGAGGCGCGCTCGCCGTTCTTCAAAAATGCGGCGAACCCATACCCGAACGCCGTCGACCAGGTCGGCTTCCGGGGCTGCACGGTCGGCGCGCCGGCCTCGGCATTGTAAAGATAAACGGGTAAATCCTACTGGGACAGCTTCCTCGTCGCCAAGTTCCCCGAAGCCCCAAGACCTTCAACGAGCTCTACGACAAGGTGAAGGCCTGCATCGTGGAGAAGGAGTCGGGCGGCGGTTTCACGCCCTCCGGGCCGCCGAGCTGGTTCGGTGAGAAAGCCCGGGATCTGCCGATTTTCTGGCGCAAAACGAGCGCTTTACAGGCGCTTCCCGCGGTGCTCTTATGGCCTCTCCCGGAAACCTCTGGAGCCGCCGCACCGTGAGCCGATTCCCGCGCTTTCTCGTCCTCATCGGCACCGCCGCGCTCCTCTCGGGACGCGCCGGCGCCTATACGATCCCGGTCCCGGGCGAAGGCAAGCCCGACGAAGACCTGCAGGAGCTGCAGCGCCTCTCGCGGGGCGTCGCCGCCATCGCCAAAAAGGCCAACCAGGCCATCGTCTTCGTCTCCGTGTTCAAGACCTTGAAGGGCAATCCCATGGGGCAGGTCGACCCCTTCGAGTTCTTCTTCGGCCCCGGCTACCGCGGCGGCCCGGACGACGAAGGCCAGCCGCCCCCGAAGGGCGGCCGCGGCAAAGGCGGCCAAGGGGGGCGCCCCGAGCGCCGCGAAGGCGGCCTGGGCTCGGGCTTCATCATCGACCTGGCCAAGGGCTACATCATCACCAACAACCACGTGGTGCAGGGCGCCGACGAGATCCAGCTCAAGCTCGCGAACGGCCAGTCCTACGAAGGCAAGATCGTCGGCCGCGACGCCAACACCGACGTCGCCGTCGTCCAGGTGAAGAGTAAGGACTACGTCAAGCTCGGCCTCGGCCAGCTGGCGCTCGGCGACTCCGACAAAAGCGTCGTCGGCGACTTCGTCGTCGCGCTCGGCGCGCCCTTCGGGCTCGAGGCCTCGCTGTCCTTCGGCGTCGTCTCGGCGGTCGGCCGCGGCAACCTCGACATCGCCAAATTCGGCAACTTCATCCAGACCGACGCCGCCATCAACCCCGGCAACTCCGGCGGCCCGCTGCTCGGGATGACCGGCCAGGTGATCGGCATGAACACGGCGATCTACTCGCGCAGCGGCGCCTACAACGGCATCGGCTTCGCGGTCCCGGCCAACCTCGTGCGCACCGTCGCCGAGCAGCTGATCAGCGGCGGGCACTTCAACCGCGGCTACCTCGGCGTCTACCTGCAGCCGATCGACGAGGACCTCTCGGGCGGGCTCAACCTGCCGGGCGGCTTCGTCGGCGGCGCCCTCGTGAAGCAGGTCGCGAAGGGCAGCCCCGCGGAGAAAGGCGGCCTCGAGTCCGGCGACGTCATCACCGAGGTGAACGGCGCGCAGATGAAGGACAACAACGAGATCGTCAACACCGTCGGCCTCATGCGGCCGGGCGCCGACGTCAAGCTCAAGGTGATCCGCGAAGGCAAGACGCAGAACATCCAGTTCAAGCTCGGCCAGCACCCGGACGACCTGACCGAAGCCGCCGCCGGTGCCGGCGCCAAACCCGGCCCCGGGGGCGACGACGCCTCGCCCGCGGGCAAAGGCGCCCTCTTCGGGATGGCGCTCGGCAACGTGGGCAAGGCCCAACAACAGAAATTCAACCTGGAATCCAAGGCCGGCGCGCTCGTGGTCGGCTTGGACCAGGACTCCCCGGCGGAGCGCGCCGGCCTGCGGGTCGGCGACCTGATCCTCAAGGTCGACGGCAAGAAGTGCGACGCGGCCGACGACTTCAAGCGCCTCGCCAAGGGCAAGAGCCGCGTGCTCGTGTGGCTCGAGCGCGGCGGCGAGTTCTACTTTCAGACGATCCGAACGAACTGAGGTCCCGAGAGGGACTTCCCGCCATAAAGCAGGTGATTCTTGCGCGAACCCCTTACGACCCGGGCGGCCGGCGTGCTCATGCACGTCACCTCGCTGCCGGGCCCGCACTTTTGCGGCGACCTCGGCCCGTCGGCCCACGCCTTCGTCGACACCCTCGCGGCCGGCGGGCAGACCTATTGGCAGATGCTCCCCACCAACCCGATCGGCGACGGCAACTCGCCGTATTCGACGATCTCGTCGTTCGCCGGCGAGCCGCTGCTGATCAGCCCCGAGCTGCTGCTCCGGGACGGCCTGCTCAAGAAGAGCGAGGCGGACCCGCCGCCGGGCGGCGCCGGCCGCCGCGTCTCGTATCCTAAGGCCCGCAAGCACCGGGGTAAGCTGCTCCGGCTGGCGGCCGAGCGGGCGCTGTCGTCCCCGGGCTGGAAGGGCCTCGGCGCCTTTCAGGCGTTCTGCGCCGACGAGCGCGCCTGGCTCGACGATTTCGCGCTCTTCGCGGCGCTGACGGCGAAGTTCGGCACGCCGGACTTCACCACCTGGCCCGCGGCCCTGCGCGAGCGCGAGCCGGGCGCGCTGGCGGCGGCGGCCGGCGACCTCAAACAGGACCTCGTTTACATCAGCTTCCTCCAGTTCGAGTTCCGCCGGCAGTGGACGATGCTCCGCGACCACGCCCACGCGAACGGCGTGGCGCTGATCGGCGACCTGCCGATCTTCGTCTCGGCCCGCAGCGCCGA
>JAYVWD010000617.1:0-9624 GCA_043786345.1 Pseudomonadota bacterium | reverse complement strand
AACCTCATCGAAGGCAACACGAACCTCGTGAAGCCGTTGACGCTCGGGCACGCCAACTGGAAGACCTGGGTCGGCCTCGAGTTCCTGATGGAGCGCACCGCCGATGCCGACATCATCGTCGCGACGATGTTCGACATCCCGGTCGAGGCGCTGCCGTCGAGCGAATTCATCCAGAACGGCATGGCGATGCCCGCGCCGGAGTTCACGGGCGGCAACCTGGGCGAGCTCTACTCGTTCGCGCAGGTCAACGACCTGAGCTTCCGCAAGTTCGGCAAGAGCCACAAGTACATCATGCGGATCCTCGCCATGGTCAGCCGCGCCGGCGAGCTGCGCATCGACGAGCTGCGCGACATCGACCAGGCCGTGCGCCTGACGATCGCCAACATCTTCAACCCCTGATCCCCTGAGATCCAGGTCCCCCCGAACCGCGAGGAAAGCGTGCTCACTAGGAACGTTCTCGGCCTGATCCTGGGTGTTTTCCTCGCGGCGCGTGCCGGTCTGGCGATCGACACGATCAGCTGCCTCACGGCCAAATCGAAGTTCAAGGCCTGCGCCGCGCTCGCCGACGCCGCCAACGAGGACCTGCCGATCCGGAGCTGCCTCGACGCCGACTCGGGCTACGCCGACTGCCGCGCGATCGAAGGGCCGGGCTCGCATCAACGCTGCCTGCCGACCAAGGGGCAGTACAAGCTCTGCCGCGAGTGGCACGACGGCGTGTTGACCCACGTCCAGTGCGCCCGCGCCGACTCCGGCTTCAAGGATTGCCTGGATATCATGGGCGATCCGCTCGAATGCCTCGGCGTCAAGGCGGGCTACAAGGCCTGCCGCCAGACGGCGCCCGCGCATTCACACCAGGAGTGCGTCAGCGCCGACAAGGGTTACCCGGACTGCCGGGCGCTCGGCGGCACGCACCTGCTCTGCCTCGGCGCCCGCCGGAGCTACAAGTACTGCCGCACCGACGACGGGCAGTCCGAGCCCTTCTGCGTGAAGATCGGCAAGGGCTACCAGGAGTGCCGAAAGGCGGGCTTCGACCTCGGGCACTGCGTGCGCGCGGACGAGGGCTTCGCCGACTGCAAGGCCTACGCACCCACGCGCTGACGCCGGCGGCGCCGGACGTCACGTCCGCTCCCAGGCCTCGACGCCGCCGGCGACGGCGGCGAACGAGGGGTGAAGCTCCGGGACGCGGACCGCGGCGACCTCTGCGTGGCGCGCCGGGTCGCGGGCCGCGAGCTTGGCCCGCAGGTGCTCGAGCTCATACCGCGCCTGTCCCTTCGTGACCGGCAACGGCTTGCGCAGGCGCGGGGCGGCGATCTTCGCCGCGTCGAAGCGATACCCGCGGGCGGCCGCCTCGCGAAGGACGCCGCACAGGTACGTCGCGATCGCCGCCTCGGGCCGGCGCGCGCGGCGAAACCGCGCGAGCTGGGGGTGGCTCTTGTAGCCACGCGTCGCGCCTTGCAGCACCTTTTGCGCCAGCAGGCCCTCGCGCCACAAGGCGACGAGCCCCTTGGCGTCGAGGTATTTGGGATGAATGGACCAAAGGCGCACGGCGGGGCCCTCCTCCCCCCGACCGTACACCAAGGCGCTAAGCCGATGATACAACGACTCTTTGGTCCGAGCCGTCCGCGGTTCAAGCCCCCGGTTTATTCGTCCGATAAGCGCCCATGCGCAAAAAGCCCTTAAACGCCCCGATTGCCGCGGGGGTCCTGGCCGTCCTCGCCGCCGCGGCGTGCAAGAGCGCCGATATCGCCGCGCCGCCGGGCTACGCGCACCACGGCACCGGCAGCGGCGCCGTCACCGGCCCAGATACCGGCGGCAACGGCGCGGGGACCGGGTCCGGTCTGGACGCCCTCGGCAAGCAGCTCGACGGCGCCTCGGTCCTCGACGCCAAGTACGAGGTCAGCGTCCTGGTCGCCGGCATCCCGCTGTGCAAAGGCACCGCGAGCCTGCTCGTCAACGTCCCGGCGAAGCCGGCGCCCGGCGTCGTCGCCAGGAGCCCGTTCGACGTGAAGTGCATCGCCTTGAGCTGCGCCTTCGGCAAGCAGGTCAACATCGACTCGTTGCTCGGCGGCCTGAGCTCGGGCGCCGCGCCGAACCAGCCCGATGGTTCCGGCAAGGGCGGCCTCGCCGTCGACGAAAAATACCTGCGCATCAAGGGCGGCGTCGCCTCGACCTATGAGCCGGCGCTCGTGCTCCTGCCGAACTTCGCCGGCGCCGACCCGCAGTTCCTCGCCAAAATGAACGAATCGCAGCACGTCCGCCTGACCGATCCGGCGGCGAAGGTGGATGCGAGCGGCGACCAGCACATGAAGACGCTCGCCTTCAACGCGACCTGGACCGGCCACAAGGTGCCGGGCGCGACCTTCGACAAAGTCTTCCAGTTCCAGGTCGCGACGGACGGCTTCGCCGGGGCCGACAAGATCAAGTACCTGCTCTTCAACGACCTCGAGGCGCGCATCAATCTGAATCCAGTGTCGCTCCTGAGCTTCGGCCTGACGACCAAAGTGAGCGACCTCCTGCCGCTCCTCAACGGCGCCGGCGGCCCGCCGCCCGCGAGCACCGGGGAGTGCGGCACGCCGCCGCCACCGCCGCCCGCCGACAGCGGCGGCGTCCTCGCCGGCATCCTCGGCGCCGCCGGCCAGGGCTCGGCCTCGGGGAGCGGCAGCGGCGGTTTTCTGGGCACGATCGTCGGCGTCCTGGGCCAGCTCATCAGCGTGAAGTTCGACGCCGTCCTGCTCGCGCAGAAGGGCCTGAAAGAGGCGCTCGCGCGCCAGACCGAAATCGACGCCCTGCTGAAAAGCCAAACGTCCGGGTCAGGGAGCTGACGTCATGCGTCTTTGTTCCGGACCGGCACCGGCTCCTGATCACTCGGCCTCGGGCCCGACCGATGTCATATCCCGCGCGAGCACCATGCCATACGGGTCTTCGGTGTCGAGGATCGTCTTTTCGAGGGTCGGCATCAGCGACCGCAGCGCCTGGACGACGAGCGAGCTGGTGAACGAGAAGTCGTCCATCGCCTTCGCCTGGGCGCCGTCCACGAACGCCGTGACCGTGCCGTAGAACTTGTCGCCGATCGCGAACACGAGGGTCGCCGTGCGGCTCTTCGCGTCCGACTTGATCAGGTGGGCGCCCGGCCCGAAAGTCTCGAGGCGGTTGTCGCCGGTCCCGGTCTTCGCCGCGATCTTGACCTCCGTGCCGTCGCTGCGCTTGAGCGCGCCCTTGAGGCGGATCGCGGTGCCGTGCTCGACGACGCTCAAGACGGCGGTCTTCGCCACCCCGGCGGCCTCGGGCGACACGACGCGAACGGCCCCGAGGCCGACGGGGGAAAAGGTCGTGTCGTACGGGGTGCCGCGGCCGAAGCGGATCTCGTCGATGCGCTTGGTGGGCATGCGCACGCCGTCGTTGAAGACCGAGCCCATCAGCTCGGCGAGCGCGGCGGGCTTGTCGCCCGAGCTGCCGAGCGCCGAGGCGTAGCTCGGGGTCATCTGGTCGAAGGGGAAACCCTGCTTCTTCCAGTAGGGAAGGATGTGCTTCCCGAAGGCTTCGCGCTCGAGCATCGTGCGGATGTCGCGCTCCTGGCGCTTCGCGCTGGCCTTGTCGATGAGCCAGGCGTAGGCGTCGCGGCGCGCGTCCTTCGAGTCCTTGAGCGCCTGGGCGAAGGTGGCGTCCGGGTTCTCGGCCAGGTAGCCCGTGAGCCAGAGCGCGATCGGGTGCACGCGGGCCACGTAGGCGCGGTCGTGGAGCGACATCCTGCTCGGGTGGATCGTCTTGAAATAACGGCCGATGGCGACCTCGACCAGGTCCGGGAAGAGCGAGGTCATCCGCAAGTGGAAGGTCTCATAGTCCATCCCGGGCTCGAGCGAGAGCAGGATCGCGGCGAACCGCGTCGTCGTCAGGTGGCGGACGTTGACCAGACGATCGACCCGCTCGTCGGGCGACAGGGGCGCGAAGTCCTTCCAGAACCGGCGCAGGAAGTCGGCGCTCTCGCGCTCGGAGAACTGCTCGATGTAGGTGCGGCGCGCCGGGTGGTCGGCGTTGGCGAGCATCGCCACGGCGCCGTCGATCCGGGTCCCGATCACGTGCTGGACGACTTCGCGCATGACGCGCACGAAGACGAGGTTGTTCGAGGCCTGCAGCGCCTGCAGGACGGTGAGGTGCCGGTCGTTGTCGTCTTTGTTGAAGTTCTGGAAGTGGAGCACGCCGCCGCCGGTGCGGAAGCCTTCCCAGGGCGAGGCCGAGAACGGGCGCGCGACGGACGCCTCGAGCATCTCCTGGCTCGTGGCCTCCGGGTTCTTCCTCAGGTAATCGAGGCCCCACTGGCTCAAGGTGTCCTCGGGGCCGACCTGGGCCAGCGCCTCCTTCATGACGGCCTCGTCGCCGGCTTGCGCCGACCAGCGCCCGTGGAGCTCGTCGACGAGCGCCAGGTAGGTCAGGAGCGTGCGCAGCTTCGCCGTCGAGCCGAGCTCGAGCTTGCCGCCGCGGTTCAAATCGAAGGGCGAGTCGACGGTATCGGCCTGGACGCGCACGACGCTGCGGTCGTCCTGCCGCTCGAGGAGCGTGAAGCTGTAGTTGACGGTCGGCGCCTGGTCCTTGCGGAGCATGCGTTCGCCGACCAGGCCGGCCTTCTGGGCGCCTTCAGGCGTGCGGAGCGAGCTCAGGAACGCGGCGACCTTGCCCTGGAGCTCGCCGTTGAAGGTGGACTTCACCTCGAGGTCGTACCGGTCCAATTCATAGAGCGATTTGACGCCGAGGAGCTGGCGCAGCTCGACGCGCACGGCGTTCGAGGCCTTGCGCTCGATGAAGCTCGGGGCGTCATCGCGCGGGCGCTCGGCCGAGGTCTCCAGCATCGCGAGGTCCTCTTTCTGCGCATCGTCCGCCAGCTCCCGCGACAGCATGCCGGACCGGCGCATGAGGCGGATGTAGGTGTCGGCGAGCTGCTCGAGGGCCTTGTGGTCTTTTTGCAGGTAATAGGCCGGGCGGCGCTGCGAGAGGAAGAGCGAGAGGACGCGCTTGAGCGCGCGCGCCTTCTGCTGCCGGCCGGCGATGTCGTCGGTCTGCGGGTCGAGCGCCAGGGCGGCGTTGACCGCGCTCAGCTCGACGCCGTACCAGGCTTTGACGCCTTCGCCGAGGCCCGTGACCGCGCCGCCGTTCGGGATGGCGCCGAGCGGGACTTCATTGATGTAGTCGAGGACGATCTGCTCGCGGACGGCGCGCGTGTCGCGGCCGAGCAGGTAGGCGCGGACGGTGGCCGACGCCATCTGCTGGAGCTTGTCGCTCGTCGACTTCGTGCGGCCGTCCGGCGAGTGGCGGAACTTCTCGAGCTGCGTCGCGAGGGTCGAGCCGCCCGGGACGTTGCGCGAGGTCAGGACCTTGTCGAGAAGGAGCTCGAGCGTCGCCTTGCTCAGGCGCTCCCAGGAGACGGCGGGGTTGAGCGAGGTGGCCTTGGCGTCGTCGAGGACCTGACGGTCCTCGATGAAGACGAGGCTCTGCACGACCAGCGGCGGAACGTCGTCCAGGCGCAGGTAGCGCGCCTTCGGGAACACGTCCTCGGACATCGCCTCGTCGGCGCCGTCGGTGATCTTGAGGCCGTGCGTGTCCTTTTCCTGATAGAGGGCGAAGAAGCCCTGATCGATCAGGCGTTGGTGCAAGGGCGAGAGGCGCGCCTGGGAGTCCACGTCCCAGCCGGCGGCATCGAGGCGCTTGGTGAATTCGGGAATGCGCGTATAGCCGAGCTCCTCGTCATACGGCCCCTTCTGCGGGAACCGGATGCGCGGGCTCGGGCCGTTGCCGAGGCGATAGGTCAGGCGCGGCAGGATGCTGCCGACCCAGTTGGCCTCGAGGCCCGACGTCGTGAGCTCCCAATGGATGAACGCGGCGAGCCCGCTCAGAGCGAGGAGGGCCGCGAGGATCGCGGCGGCCAGGCGCACGGACCGCTTGTCCGCAAGGTCCAGCAACCGGGCGCTCAGCGCGCCGGCGCGGGTGATCGGCGGCGCCGGGACGGCGACCGGGCGATTCCGCTGCGGGAAGTGTAGGACGCGTCCGCGTTGACCTTCCATAGGCTGGGACCCTTCAGTTTGTGGCGGGTGGTGCGTACGTGGTTCGTGCGGCGTGCTTTATAACATATATTTTAATATAATGTAAAGTTATTCTATTAAAATGCCATAATATTTATAAAGTTATTAATGAAATCAACGACGCAAAAAAACACCCCCGCCTGCGTGCTGCAGGGGGCCCGAAGGCCGCGTTTTCAACCGGTTAGGCCGGGTTCAGCCGACGAAGCGACCGTCCCGCAAGACGAATATCCGGCTCGCGTACGCCTCCAGGTCCGGATCATGCGTCGCAAACACGAACGCCGTTTTCCGCACGGAGTTCAGGTCCTTCATCAAAGCCAGGATCCCCTGCGCGGTCTGCGAGTCGAGGTTCGCCGTCGGCTCGTCCGCGATCACCAGCTCCGGCTCGGTAACCATGGCGCGCGCGATCGCGACCCGCTGCCGTTGGCCGCCGCTCAGCTCGTCGGGCCGATGATGCCGGTGCGCCGTCAGGCCCGTCTTTTCCACCCATTCCGCGACGCGTCGGCGGCGCTCCGGCCGCGGGATGTCCGTCCGGATCATGAGCGGCACCATGACGTTCTCTTCGAGGGTCAGCACTGGATTCAAGTTGAAGGACTGGAAAATGAACGAGATCCGTCGCGCGCGGGTCGACGCCAGCGCGTCGAAGTCGGCGTAGGACACGGGGACGCCGTCGAGCAGCACCCGGCCGGTGCTCGGCTCGTCCAGGAGCCCGAGCAGATTGAGCAGGGTCGACTTGCCCGACCCGGACGGGCCGCGCACGACGAGAAAGTCGCCGGGAGTGACGGTGAAGTCGACGCCGCGCAGGGCCTCGACGGTCGTCTTACCGGTCGCGTAAGTTTTCGTGACGCCCGCCAACCGGATCATCGGCATACCCCTTCGGTCAAAAGCTCACCTTCCAATCGATCGACGCCTGCCAGCCCCGGCTCTCCGCCTCGAGCAGCGTCGCGCCGACGGCGTGCCGGTGGCCGACGAGCGCCTCGGCCCGCGCGAGGCCGACGGCGGCGCGGTCTTCGAGGCTCTTGATCGCGGTTCCCGTCAGGTTGAGCCAGGTCCGCAGCTCCAGCGCCGTGACGCTCAATATCGCGTAGGTTTTCGCCGCGGAAAGCCCGGGGAGCGGGGTCGCCGCGCCGGCGCCGGCGCGGTAGAGCTCGGCGTGCGCCGTGACGATGTCGCTCCCTTCGTACCCGGCGCCGACGAGGTGGCTCGTGGCCCGATGGCTCCGGCCGGTTTCGCCGTAGACTTTCCAGACGCCCGCCACGAAGGTCTGGGCGCTGGCGCCGAGCGCCGGATCGCCGTCGACGCGCCCGGCGTCGAGCGTCAGATCGACGGCACCTGTCCGCCAAAAGCCGCGCGCGGCATAGCCCCGGAGTCCCGCCGCGGCGGCGGGCATGCCGTTGGCACGCTCTGCATCGACCGGCAGCGCGATCAGGTCGGCGCTCGCCGCCTCGGTCTGCCACGAGGCGCGCGCGAGCCAGACGCCGGCGCGATCCTCGCGTTGGCCCGGCAGGTTTTGGCGCGAATAGAGGACGTCGCTCGGCGACAGGATCAGGCCCGGCGCGCGACGGTTGCGCTCTTTTCCGAGGGCGAGCGTCCAGTCGGGCGCGGGGCGGACGCGGACCCCGGCCTGGTCGAGGGCCGCCGTCGGCCGGCCTTGCGCGTTGGCGTGGAGGCCCCGGCCTTCGGCGAAGACGTCGACCGGATCCACGGGTTTGCCTTTGAACGCCAGGCCCAGCTCGAGGTCCGGGCCGGCGCCGCGGCGCGCCGACGCGGCCGGGATCTTCGTGAGGCGGGCCGCGCTGAAGGCGTAGCCGCGCGTGAACGCCTCGGACGGGCCTCCCGCCTCCGCCGGCGTCGCGGACGCGGGGGCCGCGCCCGGCGGGGGCGCAGGCGCCGCCGGCGCGAGCGGCACGGCCTCCCCGAGCGCGTCCTCGCCCCCTCGCGCGGGCGCCGCTGGTGCGAGCGGCACCGCCTCCCCGAGCCCGTCATCGCCACTTTGCGCGTACGCCCCGGTTCCGGCGAGCGCCGCGGCCGCGCCGAAGCTCCATACGAGCGCACGCATCGCCCCCCCTACTTCCCGAGGTTGTCGACCGTAAAACGCGAATCCGGCGTCGTCGTCGCCGCGAGCGCGAGCACGAGCAGCTCGCTTTTCTGCTTCGTGATGACGTTCTCCATCTCGAGCCGCGCCGGCCGCTCGACCGGACCGAGCGTTTTCACGTCGCCGTAGCGGCAGCGCTTGATCTCGGTGCCGCGGGAGTCGTGGAACGTCTGCTGCACGGGTTGGCCGCTCGCCTTGTCCACCCACAGCCGCATCTTCGCGTAGGCCGCCGCGGGGGCCTTCGCCGTGAGCTCGATGATCCACTGCGACGGCAGCTCTTTCAGGATCTTGGGCTCGTACTGGCCGAGCCAGTCGACGCGCAGGATGTCGGCGTTCGAGAAGTCGCCGCCGGCGAAGCTCTCCCGGTCGGCGATCCGCACGACGCGCCCGACGCTCGGCACATAAGTCCACAGATCGTCGCCGAGGCGCAGGACCTCGCGCCCCTTCTCGCGCGCGGGCTCGAGGAAGGCGCCGTGGCTGTGGTCCGGGTCCTTGACGATGAACCGCACCTTGTAGACCGTGGTCGTCCCGTCGGTGCGCGTATTGGTGAACTGGTATTCGGCGCGGACGTTGCGCGGCGCGAGCCGCGCCTCGATTTTCGCGACGAGCGCGCGCGCGTCGGGCGGCGCCGCCGCCGCAGGCGAAGCCCCCAGCACCCCAGCGAAAAATAGACCGATGAGGCGCATAACGTTCCCCTTGTTTTATGCCGTCGCCAAGGCCGTGACCGGCCGCATCCGGCTCGCCCGGTAGGCCGGCAAGAGCCCCGAAATGACCGCCGCCACCACGGCGAGCCCCAGGGTGAACGCCAGGAAGGGCGCGCTGACCTCCGGGTGCAGGATCGTCGGGACGGTCTGCCCGGGAAGCGTCATCGTGATCCCATGCACCCCGAGGGCGAGGACGAGCGCCGCGCCCGTCATCAGACCGATGACGCCCCCCATCCCGCCGATCGCGGCGGCCTCGGTCAAAAAAAGGAGGAGGATGTGCCGGCGCCGGTATCCGAGCGCCATCAGGGTGCCGATCTCGCGCGTGCGCTCCATCACGGTCATGAGCGAGGTGTTCACGATCGCCGCGACGACGATGATGAAGAGGATCGCGAGGACGGCGGTGAAGATCACGTCCTGCAAGCCCATCGCGTCCCGGAGGAAGCCGCCGAGCTCGAGCCAGGTCTCGACCACGCGGCCCGGGCCGGCGGCCGCGGCGACGGCGGGCTTCGCCGCTTCCGCTAAGACCCCGGGCGCCGTCGCGAGCGCGAGCTCCGAGGCGCGCCCGTCGACCGACAGCAGGCGCTGCAGCGACGCCAGATCCATCCAGGCCATCCGCGCGGTCGCGCCGGGGAGGCCGGGATCGACGACGCCGACGAGGTGCGCGACGAGGGCCTGTTGCATGTTGTTTTCGTCCTGAAAGAGCACGACGAGCTCGTCGCCGACCGCCGCCCCGAGGCCGCGCTGGAGCGAGGGCGTG
>JAYVWD010000616.1:0-9530 GCA_043786345.1 Pseudomonadota bacterium | reverse complement strand
CTGGTCACGGGGGCCGCGGACGGCGACCCATCGACTTTCCCGCTCGTTCCGGGCAGGTCGGGCACCACGTCGAGCACGGACGCGTGGATCTCGTCGCCGCCGTTCGGCGCCGCCCCCTCGGCGCTCGCGGCCGGCGCATTACCGGCGGGTGGCGGCGTGCCGGCCGCCGCTTGGGTGGTTCCGGGCGCGGTTGGCACGAAGACCGTGCCAGCCGGCGCACCCGGCGTAGGCGCGCCGGAATTGAACTTTTTGCGTTGCTGCACCTTCGATTCGGCGCGGTCGTAGGAGGCGAGGTTGAACGCGGAGAACGCCGCGGCCACGCCGTTCAGCTTTTCATTGTCGCCGCCAGTGAGCGCAAGGCCCGTGCCGCTCTCGAGGGCGGCCCGCATGGTGGCGATGGAGGCGCGGGTCTTGGCGAGCTGGCTCGAGAGCGCCTGGACCTGGTCCGGTCCGCCGACGTATTGGCGCACGAGGACGTCCCGGTACTTAAGCCGTTGCGCCTCGATGTCCTTCATCATGCCCGCGAACGTGTGGCGCGCGAGCAGCGGCTCGAGAAATCCACGGGTCGCGAAGCGGTCGATGAATTCGGTGTTCTTGCGCGAGGCCAGGATCAGCTTCGCGAAGAGGTCGGCGGTTCGCATCTGATGGTGCGGGTTCAGGATCGCGAGCGCGATGTCCTGCATCTCCAGCGTTTCCAGGTCCAGCAAATCGGTGATCCGCTTTTGGTCCTGGGCTTCGATGGCTTTCTCGAAGTCATTGAGCCGCGAGGCCTGCTGGTCGAGGTACATGAGCATGCCCTTTTGGAACGGTTGCGGCATGCGAGTGCGGAGGGTCTCGATGGAGACGTTGTACCCAACCGGATTCTGGCCCTTCACTTCCAGATTGAAATGCCGGAACCAGTCCGTGAGCTGAGCATAAATGTAGGCGCCGTCGGCGTTGGCGTCGGCGCCGGCCTCGAGTCCGAAGAGGGACTTGACCATTGCCGACTGGGTTTTTTTGCACCCCGCGACGGAGAGGACCGCAAGAGTTCCGCCGGCAATCCAAATGGTTCGGAAGTCGCGACGCATTATCCGGCTCCTGAAATTAAGATGCGAAAATGGGGAGATGTCAAGTTTTCGGTCTTTTTCGGTGTTTACTTTAGATCTTATAATTTCGTAGCAATTACAATAACTTAAGCAACCGCCGCCGCCTTGCGGATCTCCTCGAGCTTGCGCGTCGCCTCGGCGAAGTCCGGCTTCTTGCGGAGCGCCCGCTCGAGCAGCTTGATCGCCTCGTCTTTGTCGCCTTTACCGAACGACAGGATGGCCTTGTTGTAGAGGGCATCGACGTTGGTCGGGTCGTTCTTGATGACCTGGTTGTAGGCCTTGACCGCCTCGTCGAGCTCGCCCAACTCCTTGAGGCAGATGCCGAGCTGGTTCAGGTAGGAGCAGTTCTCGGGGTCGGCGTTGAGCGCACTCCGCACGTACTTCGACGCCTGCTTGAAGTCCTTCAGCGCGAAAGTGGCCTGCGACAGGTAGTGGTAAAGGTCCGGGAACTCGAGCTTGTGCTTGACCGCGAGCTCGAGCAGGTCGATCGCCTCGCGGTACCGCTTGACCTTGAAAAGGATGTCGGCTGCATCTTTGTAGCGCAGGGCATTGAGGGGCGACAGCGCGATCGCCTTCTTGAAGGACTCGATCGCCGCACTCCATTGGCCCTTCTGGGCGAGGGTCATCCCGCGCTCGTGGAAGACGTGCACGTAGTTGGGGTTGCGCTTCTCTGCCTCGTCGAGGAGGGCCAGGGCCTTGTCGGAGTTGCCGCGCTTGTTCTCGATGCGAGCCAGGCCGACGACCGGGCGTCCGGCGCGTTTGGCGCCGTCGGCGAGCTCCGTGTAGATTTTCATGCTGTCGTCGAGCTTGCCGGCGCGGTAGAGCTGCTTCGCGAGTTCGTAGAGCTTCTCGGGGTTCGCGGCGTTGTGGTACTTGGTGAACGCGGCGCGCAGCTTCGGCACGATGTCGCCGAGCGTGAAGGGCTTGACCAGGATCTCGTCGCAGCCGTTCTCGACTGCGAGCATGAGCTTCTCTTTGCTGACCTGGTCCATCGTCAGGCAGAAGGGGGCACGGTCGAGGTCCGGGTTTTCGCGGAGCTCGGCGAGGAAGTCGAGGCCCCCCATCACCGGCATGGTCATGTCGCACACGAAGGCGGAGACCTTCTGCCCCTTGTCGAGGTGCTTCAGGACCTCGAGCGCCTCATAGCCATTGGTCGCCTGGCGAACGACGCCCATGTTCTGCTTCAAAATCTGGTGGGCGATGATCAGGCGCAGGTCGGTCTGATCCTCGATGACGAGGATGACCTCTTTGGGGTCGAGATTCGCCGGCACCGGGATCTTGTATTTGGCGGCCAGGGTTCTGGTTTCGTCGGTCATATTGAGACGATCCTCCGTCTTGGGTGTCGGAGGGAGGGGCGCCTCCCTTGAGGCCGGACCGCCGGTGTCGCTTCCTGGCGGGGTCCGGAGGCGCCATCATGCATCCCCGGTATGATTCTATTTCTTTTAAAGATTTCCAAAAGTTGACCGGCGGGGCGCATAGTTCGCCCCGTCCAAGGCTCATTAAACCCCGAAGGAAGCTCATGAAGACCCTGCTCAAAATTCTCACCGCGTTCACCATCCTCTTCCCGCTCCGGGCGGCCGCCGCCACCCCCGAGTTCGTCGACGCCGCCGATTATTTCAACGGGGCGGCCGCTTACTACGACGGCATCGCCTCGCTCGCGCGCCAGTTCGACGACCTTTGCGGCGACACGTTCTGCGAAGGTGACTTCAGCAACCTCACCGCGCTCGCCTTTGATTGCTCCGTCGAAAAGTCGACCGGCGCGCTCGGGCAATGCGTGTGGACCTTTGCCGGCTCTTACTCCGAAGTCGACGCGGCGACCGGCCATGTCGCGGTCAAGCGCACCGTCAAAGGGTGCAAGCTCCCGGTGAAGGGCGACGCGCAGGCGCTGCTCGCGTTCCTCGCGAAAGCCGGCAAGCCGGGCCCGTCGTATCACGAAGGCCTCTATGCTACGGTTTTGCCCGGTGACGCGACCGGTCGCACGTTGATGGACGTGCTGTCCGCCTGCCTCTGACGTACCGGGGCCGCGGCCGTCGTAGCCCAAAGCTACGCCGGCCGCGGCACGCGTCTTGCTTGCTTCGCTGCCTTGTACCTTCTCGGCGGAACAGGCAGCGAAGACTGTATGAGTCAGACAACACACTTGGCAGCGAGTGTCTTCCGCAGTGGCCAGTCCTCGGACCGCCCGCTGGTGACGCTCCGAAATGCAACGGTCCGCGGCCGCGCGCGGTTCCAGATCCGCGGGCTCGCGCGCAGTCCTTACCTCGCCGCGCGCCTGCGCCAGCGCCTTGCGGCCGCTGGCGCCATCGAGGTCCGCGAGCTGAGCCTCGTCACGGGCAACGCCCTGCTGGGATTTCCGCCGGAGCAACCGGCGGACGACGTGCGCGGGATGCTGGAGGCGTTCGTCCGCTCCGAGGTCCTCGCCGCGGCGCGCCAGGATCCGGGTGAGCTCGAGACCGCGCTCGCCCTAGCGGCCGACGGCCGCGCGGCCCGCCGCGATTGGCACCTGTTATCGACCGCGGACGTCGCGGGCGCGCTCGACACCGCCCCCGACACGGGCCTGAGCGACGACGCGGCGATGGCGCGGGCCCGGCGCTTCGGCGCCAACACCCTGGCGCCGGCGGCGGCCCCCTCGGCGGTCGCGCGCTTCGCCGGCCAGCTCGCGAACCTGCCGTCGGCGCTGCTCGCGGGCTCGGCGGTCACGGCGATCCTGGCCAAAAACCGCCTGGATGCCGCGCTGATCCTGAGCGTCATGGCGAGCAACGCCGCCATCGGTTACGCGACCGAGGCGAACGCCGAGCGCGTCATCGGGAGCCTCGGCCTGGACGAGCCGCCCGTCGTCACGGTGATCCGCGGCGGCAGCCGCCGTGACGTCCACCCGGCCGAGCTCGTGCCCGGCGACCTCATCGCGCTCGTTCCCGGCCCGATACCGGCCGACGTCCGCCTGATCGGCGCCGAGCACCTGACCGTGGACGAATCGGCGCTCACCGGCGAAAGCGCGCCCGTCAGGAAGACCGCCGACGCCTGCCCGGCGCCGCGCGCGCCGCTCGGCGAACAGGGAAACATGCTCTTCCGCGGCACGGTCGTGCTCGCCGGCGCGGCGGTCGGCATCGTCGTCGCGACCGGCGGCGACACCGAGACGGGCGCGATCCAGACCCTCGTCGGGACGGTGCGGCCGCCGGCGACGCCGCTCCAGACGCGGCTCGACGTGCTTGGCCGCAACATCGCCTGGCTCGCCTGCGCCATCTGCGGCGGCGTGATGGCGACCGGCCTGATGCGCGGGCTGGGCCTCCTGCCGATGCTGCGTACCGCCGTCTCGCTCGCCGTCGCCGCGATCCCCGAGGGCCTGCCGACGGTCGGCACGACGACCCTGGCGCTCGGCATCCGCCAGATGAAGCGCCGCGACGTCTTCATCCGCCGCCTGGTCGCGGTGGAAAACCTCGGCGCCATCAGCGACCTCTGCTTCGACAAGACCGGCACGCTCACGGAAAACCGGATGGCCGTGACGCGCGTAACGCTCGACGGCCAGAGCCACGAGCTCGGGCCGGCGGCCCCGCCCGCCGGCGTCGCCGCGCGCCAGATGGCGCTCGTCGCCGCCCTCTGCAACGAAGCCACCCACCACGGCGGCGACGACCCCGACGGCTGGACCGGCTCGCCGACCGAGTGCGCGCTGGCCCGCATGGCCTTGCGCCTCGCGCCCGGTCTCCTCGCCAGCGCCGCCACGTTTCCGCGCCTGTCGGTCCGGCGCCGTACCGACTCGACCAGTTATATGGCGACGGCACATCGCACGCCCGAAGGCGGGTTTCTCCTCGCCGTGAAAGGCAGTCCGGAGGAGGTCCTGGCCCTCTGCACGGCCCAGCTCGTCGACGGCGCGGTGCAGCCGCTCGGCGCCGGCGATGGCGCCGCGATCGCCGCGCGCAACGAGGCCCTCGCCGGCGAAGGCCTGCGCGTCCTCGCCTTCGCTTACCGCGACGTCGCCGGGATGCCGGAACGTCCGGGCGCGCTGTTTTCCGCCGAGGACGGGGCGCAGGGCGGCCTCGTCTGGGTCGGGCTGGCCGGGCTCACCGACCCGCCGCGGGCCGGCATGCCGGCGCTGATCGCGGCCTTTCACACGGCCGGAATCCGCACCTGCATGATCACCGGCGACCAGGAGTCGACGGCGCTCGCGATCTCCCGCCAGCTTGGCCTCTCGGGCGCGCGCGCGCCGGAGTCGGTGGGCGGCCACCAGCTCGCGCACGCCGACGGGGACGAGCTCGCGGGCCTGGTCGAAGGGCGCGTGGTATTCTCCCGCATCAACCCGCAGGACAAGCTCCGGATCGTCCAGGCCCTGCAGCGGCGCGGCCACGTCGTCGCGATGACGGGCGACGGCATCAACGACAGCCCGGCCCTTCGCGCCGCCGACGTCGGCATCGCGATGGGCGCCGGCGCCGCCGTCGCCCGCGAGGCGGCGCAGGTCGTGCTCGCCCAGGATGGCCTCGAGATGCTCTACGAGGCCGTGCTCCAGGGCCGCACGATCCGCGATAACCTGGGGAAGGCGCTGCGGTTTTTGCTGGCGACCAACCTGAGCGAGGTGCTCGTCACGCTCGGCGGGGTGCTCGGCGGCGACGCCGAGGTGCTCAACCCGCGGCACCTGCTGTGGATCAACCTGCTGACCGACGTGTTCCCGGCGCTGGCGCTGGCGCTCGACCCGCCCGATCCGGACGTGATGCGCCGGCCGCCGCGCGCCCAGAACGCGCCGCTCTTCGACCGGGACGAGTGGCGGCACATCGGGCTCGACGCGGTGGTCATGGCCGGCGGCGCGCTGCTGGCGCACCGCCTCAGCGCGCGGACGCACGGGCCGGGCCGGCATGCTTCCACGATGGCCTTTCTGGCGCTGACGACGGCCCAGATCCTCGACACGGCGAGCGCGCGGTCGATGCATCTGTCGGTGTTTTCCCGCGAGCGCCTCGACCGCAACAAATACGTCGCGCTGGCGATGGGCTTAGGCCTCGGCATCCAGTGGCTGACCGTCGCGACGCCGGCCCTGCGCGCCATGCTCAAGAACGACCGCCTCAGCGCGCGCGAGCTCGCGACGGTGGGTGCGGTCGGTGCCTTGACGTTCATAGGTACGGAAACGTTGAAGTCGGTCCTCGGGACCAGTCGCTCGCACAGTTTGCACACGGAGGTATGAGATGTTGTTCAGTGTTCCGAGTTTTACCATTGGCTTTGCGTCCGGGTTCGGGGCCGGCTTTTTCACCCGGGAATTCGTCCGGGTCGGCCGCGGCACGCTGCGACCGAGCATCAAGTCCGTGATCAAGACCGCGATCATGGCCGTCGAAAAGGCGCGCGAGTCGATCGCGGTGGCGAGCGAGACCTTTGACGACCTGGTCGCCGAGGCGCGCACCGAGCTCGCCAGGGGCGGCGAGGTCGGCACCCCGGGCAAGAGCGGGCGAAAGACGCGCGTCGTCGCGACCTCGGGCTCGCCCGATGAGCTGACGCAGGGCGGCGCCGAGGCGGCGGCCGCCGGCAACGAGCCGAAGCACACCGCGAGGGGGCGGTGAGCTCGTCCCGGCGGGCGGGCGCCAGGGCGGCCGGTCGGGTCGCGGCGCCGGCGGCGGCCGGCGGCAGCGCCCCGGCCCAACCCATGGCCACGCTCGAGCACGAGGCGAGCGGCCGCGCGCGCCTTCGCATCGTGACGAAGGCGCGGGACGTGCCGTTCTTCCGCCGCCTCGAGGACGGGCTGCGGGCCGTCACCGGCGTGCGCCGCGTGGAGGCCTCGCCGCTGACGGGCAGCGTCCTCGTACTGCACGTGGGGGCGCTCGACGTGGTCCTGGCGCAAGCCGAGAAAGCCGGTCTTTTCGTGGTGCGGCGCGGCATCGGCGGCGAGGTGGTCTTGAGCCATGAGCCGCCGCATCTGCCGGCCCACGACGGAGCCGTCGCCGAGCACGCGGCGGTCGACGACCTCGTCGTCGGAGACTGGGGCACCGTGGCCGGGGTCACCCTGCTCGGGCTCGCGGCGTTCCAGGTCTACCGCGGGAAGTTTCTGCCGGCCGGCCTGACGATGGTCTTTCAAGGCATGGATTTCCTGGGCGGCGGCCGCCGCCACTGAGCCCGTGCCCGTTGTGCCCCCAGGGGGGCCACCGGCGCCCGTTCACCCTCCGACTTGATTGTGAGCTCCCCGCGGCGCAGGCCGCAGGATCTCATGGCGCGCCGCTTGACTCCCCCCGCCGATCGCCTAACCTAAAGCTCGAATCCCCCGCGCAGCCTCCGAGGTTTAGAATGGCGAGCTACCTTCACCAGGTCCCTGGACGCATCCGTTTGCGCGCGCCGTCCTTCAAGGACGACGCCGCCTGTCGCGCCCGCGCCTTTCGGGCGCTGCGCGCCCTGCGCGGAGTCCACGCCGTGGCGGCCAGCCCGACCACGGGGAGCGTTACCGTCCACTTCGACGAGGCCCTGGTCTGCCCGTCCACCATCATCGACACGCTCGCCGATTGCGGCGCGCTGCAGAACCTCGTCGGCTTCCCGCGCCTCGCCGCGGTGTCCGGCGGCGGTGCGCCGGTTCCGGTCCGCGCTCTGGGTACCGTTCTGCCCTTGCGTCCGGTGATCGTGACGGTGGAGGCGGCGCCGGTTTTGCCGCCGCTGATGCGGAAGGCGCTCCTCGTCGGCGTCCAGCTCGCCGGGCCGATCCTGCTCGAGCGCGCCTTCGGCAAAGCCGGGCGGCTCGCGGCCAGGATCCTCTTTTAAGCTACAAGATGTCGCGAAACGCGGCGATGAGGGCCTGGTTTTCGCGCTCATCGCCGAGCGTGACGCGCAGGCATCCGGTGAGCCCGGGGCCCGACGAGACGTTGCGCACCAGGATCCGGCGGTCGATCAGGCCCTTGTAAATGGCCATGGCCCTGTCCTGCGCCGGCCAGCGCAGCAGCAGGAAGTTCGCCTCGGAGCTTTTGACGAAGAAGCCATGCGCGTCGCCGAGGGGCTTCAAGGCCTCAAATACCGTCTTCCGCTCGCGCAGGGCGTTGCGGCGGGTCGACTCGAGGTAGTCCTTGGTGGCGGGGTCGCTCAGGATGACCTCGATCGCCGCGATGCCGAAGTGGTTGAGCAGATAAGGGAGGCGCAGCTTCTTGAGGACGCCGAGGTAGTCGGCGTGCGCGGCGACGTAGCCGATGCGGACGCCGGCGCAGCCGAGCGTCTTCGAGAAGGTGCGGATCAGGAGCAGGTTCGCATACTGGGCCAGCAGGTCGGTGTATTGCTCGGACGTATATTCACAGTACGCCTCGTCGGCGACCCAGAGGACCCGCGGGTACTTCCGGAGGAGCGCCGCGAAGCGCGCCTTGGACAGGGCGTTCCCGACCGGATTGTTCGGCGAGGCGAAGATGACCAGCGAGCCGTCGCCGAGGGTCGGGAGCGCGGATTCCTGGTACTCCAGGTCTTTGTCGAGGCTCCAGGGCTCGTAGGGGAGCCCCTCGTAGCGGCAATGGGATTCATAGAGCGGAAACGACGGGCGCGCGATCACGAGCTTCGCGCCGTCCTTGCCGCCGGCGGCCTTGGCGGCGAGAAAGCCCTTGGAAAACACCGTCAGGACGAGGCTGACGAGGTAGTTGGAGCCCGGTCCGAGCAGCACCGAGCCTGGGGCGAACCCGGCGTACGCCGCGACCTGGTCGGCGAGCTCCTCGGTGAACGCGCCGGGATAACGGTTCCAGCTCTTGGTCAGCAGGCGGTCGACGATCTTCTGCTTGATCGGGGCCGGCCAGTCCCACGGGCTCTCGTTCTGGTCGAGCTTGATGTCGACCTCGGGCGTGTCGATCTTGTAGGGGGCCGCCGCGAGGATCGAAGGCTCGAGGTAGCCCTTTATCCAGCCTTCGTCGGGGCGCGCCGGCGTGACGGGCGCATCAGCCCGGGTGCGGCTCGGCGTTTTCGTGGAGTCGGCGGAGACGATCATAGAGGATCACCGATACGGCGTTGGCTAAGTTGAAGCTTCTGACGCCGGGATGATACATGGGAATCCCATAGCAGGCTTCCGGAAAACGCCCTAGCAACTCATCGGGCAAGCCCTTGGTCTCTCTGCCGAATATGAAGAGCGCCGCAGTGTCGGGAATGGCGAAGTAGGGCCGCTCCGCCTTTTTCGAAAGGAGCGCGAACCGGCCGGCGAACGCCGTGAGGAGCGGCTCCAGAGCGTCGTGGATCTCCAGGTCGACGAACGGCCAGTAGTCCAGCCCGGCGCGGCGCAGGTTGCGGTCGTCGGTGTCAAAGCCGAAGGGCCGCACGAGGTGCAGCCGGCTGGCGCTGCCGGCCGTGAGCCGCGCGATGCTGCCGGTGTTTTGCGGAATCTCCGGCTGATAAAGGCAAATCTCGGGGTGGCCCTTTATCATGGGGTCAAAGTCTGTCGATAAACGGCCGTCTGCGTCGTTGCCGACCATCGCCGAAATCCTCATTTACGCGACGTAAACTCCGGTTTCGGCTCCGGTAGGCGCC
>JAYVWD010000615.1:0-1557 GCA_043786345.1 Pseudomonadota bacterium | reverse complement strand
CCGATCGAGGACACCCCGGCCTACACCGCCGGTGTGAAGTCCGGCGACGAGATCATCGGCATCGACGGCAACCTCATCGCCAAGATGAAAAACAGCAACGAGGCCGTCGACAACATGCGCGGCGAGCCCGGCTCGGTCCTCAAGCTGACGATCCACCGGGAAAACGTCAAGGATCCGCTCGAGTTCGACCTGACGCGCGAGATCATCAAGGTCAAATCGGTGCGCGGCCACCAGCTGAGCAGCGGCGTCGTCTACTCGCGCATCTCGAGCTTCCAGGAAAATACCGGCGAGGAACTCGACGAGGTCCTCAAGGGCGCCGCGAAGAAGGGCAAGATCAACGGGATGATCCTGGACCTCCGCGACAACCCGGGCGGTCTTCTCGACCAGGCCGTACGCGTCTCCGACCTCTTCATCGAAAGCGGCGTGATCGTGTCGACGGTCGGCCGCGACCGGTCCAAGGTCGAGCGTGAGTTCGCCACCAAGCGCGGCACCTTCGTCGGCTTCCCGATGGTCGTCCTGATGAACGGCGGCTCGGCGAGCGCGTCGGAGATCGTCGGCGGCTGCCTCCAGGACCACGAGCGCGCGCTGATCATGGGGACACAGTCCTTCGGCAAGGGCTCCGTCCAGACCCTCGTGTCCCTGCCCGACGGCTCAGGCCTCAAGCTCACCGTCGCGCGGTATTACACGCCGAAGGACCGCTCGATCCAGGCGAAGGGCATCACGCCCGACATCCTCGTCCCGTTCAAGCCCAAGGCCAAGACCCCCAAAGGCGGCCCGGGCCAGCCCGAGACCGCGGACAAAGGCAAAAAGGGCCCGAAGGTGAAGATCCCTGGCGACGAGGAGGACTCCCGCAAGGAATCCGACCTCGAAGGCCACATCACCAGCGACGACCTGAGCGACCTCGCCAAAGAGACCGACGTCTCGAAGGCGGTCAAGGCCTGGTCGAAGGACATGCAGGACGACAACCAGCTCGTCACGGCCTACACGTACCTGAAGAGCTATGCGCGCTTCCAGGCGAAGGCCGGCGGCGTCGCGCCCGAGGCGCTGCCGCCCAAGGTCCTCGACCACGGCGGCCCCGCCAAGAGCGGGCCGTCGGAAGAGGACGACAAGAAGTCCGACGCCCCGGCCAAAGAGGCGGCGCCACCGCCGGATCCGCAGGAAGACTGAAAGTCTGTCGATAAACGGCCGTCTGCGTCGTTGCCGACCGGGCGGAAATCATTTACGCGACGTAAACTCCGGTTTCCCCCCGGTCGACGCCTAGCATCCGACCATTTCTCGACAGACTTTGAGCCCCAGAGAGGGAGCGGGGGCTCCCTTTGAAGCACGCCGCCGCGGCTTACGTTCTCGTCTCGAGAAACCGTCCGGCGCTCGTCCACAAGCGGAACGCCTCGACCAGATCCGCCGCCCCGGCGGTTCCCGGGAAATGATTCACCCCGAGGATCCCGGCGAAACCGGGCTTCAGGACGAAAACGTCGTCGATCCTATCGGGAACGAGGTCGACGGTCGGATCATCCCGCGCCGGCCCGTAACGGTCGAGGTCGGCGATGACCAGGTGGT
>JAYVWD010000614.1:0-3378 GCA_043786345.1 Pseudomonadota bacterium | reverse complement strand
CCAAGGGGGTGACGCTCCAGATCGTGACCGACAACTCCAAGTACATCAAGGGCTCGATCGACTCGGTGAAGCTAGATCTCGTTCTAGGCGCCGTGCTCGCGACTTTTATCGTGCTGCTGTTCCTGCGCAACTTCTGGATCACCGTCATCTCGGCCGTCGCCTTGCCCACCGCCGTCATCGCGACCTTCGCGTTCCTGAGCTCGATGCACTTCACGCTCAACATGATGACGACGCTGGCGCTCTCGCTCTCGATCGGCATCCTGATCGACGACGCCATCATCGTCGTCGAGAACATCGAACGGCACTTAGGGATGGGGAAATCCGGGACTCAAGCCGCCCGCGACGCCACGAGCGAGATCGGCCTGGCCGTCATCGCCACGACCGCGACGATCTGCGCCGTCTTCGTGCCGGTCGCCTTCATGGAAGGCATCATCGGCCGCTTCTTTTTCCAGTTCGGCCTGACCGTCGCCTTCGCCGTCGCCGTCTCGCTCTTCGTCGCCTTCACCGCGACGCCGATGCTGTCGTCCCGGTTGCTCAAGGCGCACGACGCCCACACGAAAAAGCGCGGGCTCCTCACCGGCTTTTCCGACGGCGTCGAGGCCATCCTGAGCGGCATCGAGGCGGTCTACAAACGCATCCTCCACTGGTGCCTCGACCACCGCGCGGTGACGCTCGGTCTCGGCGTGTTGACCTTCGTCGCGAGCATCCTGCTGCTCCGGTTCGTGCCCGTCTCGTTCTTCCCGAAGGAAGACAAGTCGCAGTTCAACATCAGCTACACCCTGCCCGAGGGTACAACCTTGGCCGAGACCAAGAGGCGGGCCTTCGAGCTGGTCGACGTCCTCTACGCCTATCCCGGCGTCGACAAGGTGGTGACCGCCATCGCGGCGACGCGCGACGCGAAGCCCAACAAGGCCCGCTTCGACATCCTGCTCGTGGACAAGGAGCACCGCGCGTTCACGCAGGAGCAGTTCATGAACCGCATCCGCGAGGACATCGGCGCCAGGTATGCCGCCGGGGGCGCCGAGTTCGTACTCGGCGAGGAGGGTGGCGGCGGGGCCGGCGGCCGCTCGCAGCCGATCCAGCTCATCTTCAAGTCGGACGATTGGCCGGGTCTCGTCGCGTACACCGACCAAGTCGCGGCGTATGTCGCCAAGGAGATCCCCGGCGCGGTCGAGGTCTCGACGAGCAAGCCGAAAGACCAGCGCGAGTTCCGGGTCGAGATCGACCCGGCCCGCGCCGCGGACCTCGCGGTGTCGACGGCGCAGGCGGGCCAGATCCTGCGCGCCCTCTTCGAAGGCGACAAGATCAGCGAGATCCAGGACAAGGGCAGCTCCTACGACGTGCGCCTGCGCATCGCCGACAAGGACCGCGTGCGGCCCGAGGACATTGCCGGCGTCAACATCACCAACCGCCGCGGCGAGCAGATCTCGCTCGGCTCGCTGGCGTCGATCAAGGAGTCGAGCGCGCCGTCGATGATCGAGCGCTTCGACGGCCAGCGGCAGATCGTCGTCCTCGCCAACTTCAGCGGGAAGGATTTGAACGGCGCGACCAACAAGATCCAGGAGTACGTGAAGTCGACGATGCCGCCGCAGGTGACCTTGAGCCTGTCGGGTCAGGTCGAGATCATGAAGACTTCGATGATCGCGATGCTCAAGGCCTTGGGGCTCGCCATCGTGCTCGTCCTCATGATCATGTGCGCCCAGTACGAGCGCTACCTGGCGCCCCTCGTCATCCTCGCCGCCTTGCCGCTGTCGCTGTCCGGCGCCTTCGGCTCGCTCCTGATCACGGGGCAGGTGCTGTCGCTCTACGCGATGATCGGGATCATCCTGTTGATGGGCTTGGTGACCAAAAACGGCATCCTGCTCATCGACTTCACGCTGCAGCGGATCAACGACGGCCTGTCGGTGCGGCAGGCCCTGCTCGAGGCGGGCCCGATCCGGCTGCGCCCGATTTTAATGACCACCTTCGCCGCCGGCGGCGGGATGCTCCCGGTCGCGATCGGCCACGGCGTCGGCGGCGAGGCGCGCTCGCCGATGGGCGTCGCCGTCATCGGCGGCCTGCTGATGTCGACCCTGCTGACGCTCGTCGTCGTCCCGTGCCTCTTCAGCGCCGTCGAAGGCGGCCGGATCAAGTGGCAGAGCCGGACATGGCTGCGCTTCCGGAAGGGCAAGGACGGCCACGGCGGCGAGCCGGGGAGCCGGAGCGCGGTCAAGCACGCGGCGAGCTAAAGGCGCGGCGTCACGGCGAGGCGGTGGTGTCGTCGTGCGTGAGCCGGGCGTCGCCGCCGATCGGGATCGGCTCGCCGAGAAAGCGGGCTCTCCGCCGCCAGACGTAGAGGTCGAGGAACGCGGCGACGCGCGCCAGGAACTCCCTGCACGCGTAGTTGGTCTCATAAACATATTTTCGTTTATCGGCGATCAGGCCGACGGCGTCCAGGCCCGCGGCCTTCGCCAGATAGAGGCTCCGGGCCAGGTGGAACTCCTGGGTGACGACGACGGCCCCGCCGACGCCGAAGACCGCGGCGGCCCGCTGCATCGTGTCGAGGGTCCGGAAGCCGGCGTGGTCCATGAAGATGGCGGCGCTCGGGACCCCTTTTCCCATCAAAAAAAGGCGCATGACCCGCACCTCGTCGTAGGCCGGCGTGCCGTGGTCACCCGAGACCAGGACGCGCGTCGCGAGCCCGGCGTGGTAGACCGCGGCGGCGGCCTCGAGGCGGTCTTCCAGGACGTCCGAGGGCGTGTCGCCGTCAACGAAGGCGCCGGGCACGATCACCGTGAAGCGCGGCGGCAGGTCGTCCAGGCGGCGGAAGGTGGCGCCGGCCGCCTGCCGGACGATCCGGGCGTTGATCAACCAGGTGACCGAACCGCCGAGGCCGAGGAGTGCGAGCGCCAGATAGGCCATTCGCGCGACCCTCGCCCAAAGCCCTTCAAGCATCTTCGATTTCGACCTGTACGTCGCCCAGGATGCGGGCCTGGCAGGCCAGGCGCTCATCGGGCTCGGCGCGCATGGCGATCAGGAAGTCGCGCTCGGCGGCGGTCTTGTCGTTGAGGTGCTCGAGGCCGCGCACGACGCGCATGATACAGATCCCGCAGTCGGCCTCGCGGCAGTCGAACTCGATCGGCGTCTTCTCGCGGGCGCACAAGGCCTGGAAGCCCAAGCCCTTACGGATCTTGTAGGCCTTGGCGGCGCCGCTGCTGACGATGGTGACGGTCGACTCCTGCATCGGGCGAGTATAGGGGGACTTAGGCCCCGCCCGACACAGGAAACGCTCCGTATCCCTCAAAGTCTGTCGATAAACGGCCGTCTGCGTCGTTGCCGACCATCGCCGAAATCCTCATTTACGCGACGTAAACTCCGGTTTCGGCTCCGGTAGGCGCC
>JAYVWD010000613.1:0-4359 GCA_043786345.1 Pseudomonadota bacterium | reverse complement strand
GTCGGGCCCGCGTCGGTGACCTGATCCAGGTCGACCGCGCCCTCGGCCGCCGTGAACGCCCCGGTGGTGACCAGCGGTTTAACCTGCGCGCGCAACGCCGGCCGCACGTAGAGAAAGGCCGCGCCGGTCGCGCCCATCATCCATTTGTGGACGTTGGCGAAGTAGAAGTCGGGGTCGATGCCCCGCAGATCGACCGGCACGAGCCCCGGCGCGTGCGCCCCGTCGATCAGGCTCCAGGCCCCGACGCCTTTCGCGAGCGCGCAGAGCTCTTTGACCGGGAACCGGAGTCCGGTGTTGCTCGTCACATGGCTCACGAAGAGGGCGCGTGTCCGCGGCGTGACGGCCGCGGCGAAGCGCTCGACGAGCGCCGCCGGCGTCAGCGGCGGCGCCTCGTCCGGGCCGGGGATCGGCACCAGCGTCAGGACGATGCCGCGCTCGCGCGCGAGCCGGCGCCAGAGGGTGACGTAGTGGTGGTATTCCTGGTCGCTCATTACGATCTCGTCGCCGGCGTTCCAAGGCAGGCTGCGCGCCAGGGTGTTGACCGCGAACGTCGAGTTGTTGACGAGGAGGAGGCTCCGCGCCTCGCAGCCGAGGTACGCCGCCAGCTCGCGCCGCGACGCCTCCATGAGCACCGGCGCCGTTCGGAAGGTGAACTGCACCGGATCCTCGGCCTTGACGGCGTGCCAATGCTGCACGGCGTCGAGCACGCCGCGGCTCACCGGCGAGCACGTTCCGGCGTTGAGGTTGGTGACGCCGGCCTTGAGGCAGAGCCGCGCGCGCCGCGAGGACCATTCGGTTTCTGTTTTCATGTCGCCCTGTTACCGGGGGCGTCGCCCCCGCGCTGCTCGGCACCCGTGGTGGCGCAGTGTCCTAAAAAACGGGTGTTCTGTCGCGGGTTTTCCGTTACAAACAAGGCCATTGACCGATCCCCCAGCCCCTCAAATCCCAAATCCGGGGACCCTGATGACCGCCAACGCCCAAGGTGCCGACGCGCGCCGCATCGCCTATTTCTCCATGGAGATCGCCCTCGACGCCGCGCTGCCGACCTATAGCGGGGGCCTCGGCGTCCTCGCCGGCGACACCCTGCGCGCCGCCGCCGACATGGCGCTCCCGGTTTGCGCCGTCAGCCTCCTTTATCGGAAAGGGTACTTCCGCCAGCACCTCGACGCCCGCGGCAAGCAGTCCGAGAGCGCCGTGCTCTGGAACCCGGACGAGCTTCTCGAGCCCCTCGGCGCGACCGTCACCGTCACGATCGAGGGTCGCCCGGTCAAGGTGCGGGTTTACCGTTACCGGATCAAGGGCGCCAAGGGGCATGAGGTTCCGGTCTACTTCCTCGATACGAACGCGGCGGAAAATTCCGCTTATGACCAGACGCTCACCGACCACCTCTACGGCGGGGACGACCGCTACCGCCTTTGCCAGGAAACCGTCCTTGGGATGGGGGGCGTCGCCATGCTCGAGGCGCTCGGCCTCGGCGCGGACCTCGAGACGTATCATATGAATGAAGGCCACGCGGCCCTGCTGACGCTCGCGCTGGCCCAGCGCCTGGCGCCGGGCGGCGACGTGGCGCGGATGCCCAAGGCGGCCCGCGAGAAGGCGCGCCAGCTCGCCGTTTTCACCACGCACACGCCGGTCGCGGCCGGGCACGACACCTTCCCCGTGGCGCTCGCCGAGGCCGTGCTCGGGGCCGGAACCGTCAAGATCCTCGAGGACTGGGGCGCCGTCGACAAGGACCGGCTCAACATGAGCCTCTTGGGCGTCCACCAGTCGCGGTACGTCAACGGTGTCGCCAAGCGCCACGCCGAGGTGTCGCGCAAGATGTTCCCGGGGGTCCGGATCGAGGCGATCACCAACGGCGTGCACGCGGTGTCGTGGACGGCGGACGCCATACGCGCGCTCTTCGACCGGCACCTGGGCGGCTGGCGCGAGGACAACAACTACCTGCGGTACGCGGTCGAGCTACCGCTCGGCGAGCTCAGGCGGGCGCACTTCGAGGCGAAGCAGGCGCTTTTCGCGGCGGTGCGGGAGCGCACCGGCAACGTCTTCGACCCGGCCGTGTTCACCTTGGGCTTCGCGCGCCGGGCCGCCGAATACAAGCGTGCCGACCTGCTCTTTACCGACCCGGCCCGGCTCCGGAAGATCGCCGACAAGCACCCGCTCCAGATCGTCTTCGCCGGCAAGGCGCACCCCAAGGACTTCGGCGGCAAGGCGCTCATCGAGAAGGTCTACGCCGGCGCGCAGACGCTCAAGGGCGCCAGGGTGAAGGTCGTCTACCTCGAAAACTATGACCTGACCCTCGGCCGCCTGATCACCTCCGGCGTGGACGTGTGGCTCAACAATCCCCTGAAGCCCCTCGAGGCGTCCGGCACGAGCGGCATGAAGGCGTCGATCAACGGCGTCCCGAACCTCAGCACGCTCGACGGCTGGTGGGTCGAGGGCCTGGTCGAGGGCCAGACGGGCTGGGAAATCATGGACGCGGCCGACGCGTTCGGCGCGGTCAAGGACGACGAGAAGACCCGCGCGGCGGCGGCGGCATCGCTCTATGACCTGCTCGAGTACAAGATCGTGCCGCAGTTCTACGAGCGTCCTGACGAGTTCGCAGCGGTCATGCGCAACGCGATCTTCGTCAACGGGCCCTACTTCAACACGCATCGGATGGTGCTCCAGTACTTCGTGCAGGCCTACACCCGGAAGGTCGAAGCCTGAGCGCGCCTGGCCGAACGTAAAAAACGCAACCGTTTTGGACGGTTGCGTTCTTCTTTTGGGGCCGTTGAGTCATTTTCCGGAGAAAAAGACCGGCTGCCACGAGCTCTCTGGCAGCCGGCAAAACTCAACGTTTTACCCAAGAATCAGTGAGAGATCACTTCTTCTTGGTGCGCTTCTTGCCGCCGGCCTTTTTCTTGCGGGCCTTCTTCGCGGTTCCGACGACGGCACCGGCCGCTGCGGCGGTAGTCGTCTTCTTCTTGCGCTTCTTACCAGCTTTCTTCGCGCCGCCAGCTGCGGACGTCTTCTTCTTGCGCTTCGCGCCCGTTTTTTTCGCTGCCTTCTTTTTACGTTTCACCACGGTTTATCTCCTCCATGACACTTATTAGTGAACCCTAACGACTAGGGCACTCACCTGCTTTGGTTCCGGGTTCCGCATCCCCGGTTTGACTTTCGTCGCGAGAGCCTTCGCGCGTTCGGCCTGAGTCATCTCTTCGCGCGTGTGCATCTCGAATCCGATGATAGCACACTGTGTGCGACGACCTTAATATTTTTTACCGAATGTCTTTCGCGAATTCAAACATTTTCGTAAGTGCTGCCGCGAATGCTCGTGCGCGCACGTTGCGCGGAAACCTGCAAAACATTGTGCCCCAACGTGTTGCGGCTTTCGCGCGCGGCGCGCGCAAAATGCAATTTTCTCTTCGTCCAAAGCGCTCCGCGTCGCCGTCGGGACCGGAATCGGGACGGGACGATCTTTTTCGGGAAGCTGGAGCGCAGCGGCGCGTGCCCCTGCGCGCGCCACCGTGTGAAAGCACGCAAGACCTTGGGGCCCAAGGGTTTGCAGCTATCAAAAACGGTATCCGAGGCCGAGCCGCGCCTGCACGATGCGGGAACTCGACGAGCTCTCGTCCGTGCAGCGGTCGACCGCCGGACAGTCGACCTTGCCCTTGAGGGTGGCGCTCTGGAGATGCACGTCGACCTCGGTCGCGAGGCGCGGCACGAACGCATAACGCCAGCTCAGCGTGGCGCTCGCATGCGTTGCGCCCCAAGGTTTTGCGAGCGACAGCGGCATGTACTCGAGGAGCGCGCCGAACTGGTGCGCGGACTCCCCGGCGGTGCTGGCGACGACCGTCACGGCGGGGCCGAGCGCCGCCGTCTCGGTGAGGTCGGCTGCGCCTGAGCTCGTGTCGCTGATGGTCAGCGCGGGAATCTTGAAGTATTCGAGGCCCAGGCCGGCGCCCAAGGTCGGGCCGCCCGTCGACCCCTGCAGAAAATCATAAAAGCCCGTCGCTCTGGCCCCGAGTCTCAAGAACTTAGACTCGCGCGTCCGCGAGGTGCCGGTGCCAATGTCCTCCTCCTTGGTGGAGGTCGCGTAGTTGTGCGCGCCGATCTCGGCCTCGACGCCGAGCGCGCTCGCGGCGGGGCGGAAGAGGGCGCCGAGGATCGTGCCGCCGATGCCGGCGGCGCCTTCGTAGTCGCTGATGCCGCCCTTCGCCTTGAGCCACTCCTTGCCGAGGCCGAGGGTCACGGTGACGAGCGAGGGCTTATCGCGCGACGGTGCCGCCTCGGAGGCGACGAGCGCGGGCTCGCTTTCGTGCTTCGGGGTGGGCGGCGCCGGCTCGGGCGCCGGCTCGGCGGCGGCCTCGGGCGGCGGCG
>JAYVWD010000612.1:0-9582 GCA_043786345.1 Pseudomonadota bacterium | reverse complement strand
CTTGCCGGGCTGTAGGGGGTCCGACCAGATCCCCTTGGAGCCGTTCTGGACGATCTTGGCGTTGACGGCCTCGTCCGTCAGGTCGACCCCTTCGGGACCCACGTAGCTCGTCACGACGCCGCAATACCCGATGTCGACCCGGATCATGTCGGTCTTCTCGACCACCGCGAACCAGGGGTTGATGGCGTAGTTTCCGGCGCGCAGCACCGGGATCTGCAGGCCTTTCTGCCCGCCGGCCTTCAGGAAGGCGTCGGGGTCCTGGAAGTTGTTATGCGTGCCCATGGGCAGCTCTTCGGCGGCGATCTTCGAGGCATCGACGATCGGCTTGCCTTCGTTGATGGTCACGATGCCGACCTGGTCCGCCAACACGTTCGTCCACTCCACGATCTCGATGACGCGGAAGAGGGCGGGGTTCAAGCGGTAGGTTCCGGGCATCAGCACGTCGAGTTGGCGGCCCTTTTCCCCGCCGTTCTTGATGAACGCCTCGCCGTCGAAGTAGTTCTTGTGGCCTTGGACCTTGGTCGCGAGCAGGCGGCCTTCGGGGATGCTGGCGCCGTCGGTCGCCTCGACCAGGCCGATTTTTCCGCCGGGAATGCTCGTCAACGGCCGCTTCTCGACGTTGAACAGGATCGTGTTGATCCGGTAGAAGCCGGGGACCAGGAAGAAGACCTGGGGGCCTTTTTGGCCGCCGTTCTTCATGAACGCGTTGGCATTCTGGAAGCTGTCGCACTCGACGGGCGAGCCGAAGTTGCCGCCGACCCGGGTGACCGGCCGGCCGGCGATGGATTCGACGTAGCCGACCTCGTTGTCGGCGATCATCACCGCGTCGACGATCACCACCTCGAAGAGGTGCGGATTGATCTTGTATTCGCCCTCGGGGAGGATATCGAGCTGCGGGCCCTTCTGGCCGGAGTTCCGGAGAAACGCCTCGCCATCCTGAAACAGGTCGCAGGCCACGGACGACGCCATGAATTCGCCCGACGGGATCGGGACGCCGGTGATGGCGCGCACCACGCCGACCTTTTCCTTGGGGATCTCCAGGAACCTGTGCTTGTTCGTCTTGTAGATGAACGGGAGCAGCAGGTGAAAGCCCGGGCCGAGGACGCGTGCCTGGACGCCGACCTCGTTGTCCAACGCGACCGTGCGGCCGTCCGGCATCTGCTTGCCGAACCAGCGCCGTTCCAAGGTGATGATCTGGTCGCCCCGCGCCACGGTAAAAGACTTCGACAGTATGAACAGCGCGACGAACACCAACAGCAGGACGAAGAAATTCGAAAATTCCGGGAGGTACGCGGCCAGCAGCTCAGTCATTCGTTCTCCGAGGGAAGGGATCTTGACACGAATCATACACGGCGGGACTCCACTTCCGGAACGAATACTCGCCGGGTGACGCCCCGGAAATTGGTTCATAAATATCTGATATCATAAATAAAATTGACTTGTATCTAAATAATTCGCTGGCCTTGCCGATACCGGTAATCAATCCCCATAGACTTCAGTTTAGCGGCGAGGCCCCTTCATGCTGCGATTTCGTCTGCTCGTCATCCTGCTTTTGGCCGTCGGCTGCAAGCCTGCGGCGCCAAGCTCCGCGTCCATAAAAGACGCCAGCGCCGGGGTGGACTGCGCGCAGTACGAGGGCAAGGACTGCTCCTGCAACCTCGCCTGCACGGCCTGCAAGTCGAACGCCGCCGCGGCCGAGCAATTCAGCTGCGTCAAGGACATCGCGACGTCGACGGTCCCGGGCCTGCGCACCGCCGCCAAATACATCGAGGCCGGCCTCGAGACGGTCGAAGCCATCAAGGCGCTCGCCAACAGCGATCTGGCGATCGTGCTCAGCTACTTTCTCGCCTTCGACGACAACGGCGACCCCGCCGCCGACCTCGAGGCGGCGCCCGAGGGCGAAGGCGAGGGCAGCAAGCCCGCGTCCGCCTCGGGGCTCACCGGCGACCAGCCGCCAGCGGCGAATGCGCCGCCGCCGCCGCCCGGCGACACCCCGTCGGAAGGCGAAGGCCTTTTCCTCGACGAGCCCGACCCGGTGCAGGGTGCCGTCGACCGTCTGGGCGACGCCGCCGAGAAGAAGATCGAGCAAAAGGTCGACCAGGAGATCGACAAGTTCGAGGCCAAGCTCCGCAAAAAGGGCGATGAGCTCGTCGACAAGACCGGCAACGTCATCCTCGGCAAGATCGGCGTGAACGGCTGCACCAAGCAGGGCCGCCTCGCCTTCAAGGCGACCGCCAAGGCGATCGCCCAGATCCAGGGCAGCCAGGGCTCCTCGCTCGAGCAAGGCCGCACCATCGTCGACGCCGTCCAGAAGCTCTACCCGTCGCTCGACGCGGCGCTCGGCTGCCTTTCGCCGAAAGCCAAGGCCAAAGTCGACAAGACGGCCGGCGACGTCAAGACGAAGATCCTGAAGGTCTTCGAGCCGATCGTCCGGAAGGTGATCACCGGCCCCATCGACCTGGGCCAGGTGCAGGTGGCGCTCGAATGCAGCGACAAGATCTTTCGCGGCGGCGCCGTCCTCGTCAACAACATCGGCTGCCTGCTCGACGACCTCGCGACGATCCGCGAGCAGAACCGCACGCTCGACCGCGCGGCGGCCGGCCTCCACGACGCGCCGCTCGGCGAGGTCCGCCAAAAGGTCGAGGACGACAAGTGCTTCGGCGAGCCCATCGACGAAAACCAGTTCCTCATGACCCGTTACGGCTCCTACGTCTTCGACAAGCGCGCCCGCGACGAGCGCGCCGGCACGATCACGAGCAGCACCTCGAACCGCGCCGACCTGTGCGCCGCGCAATGCGGCCTGGACGGCGGCGACGGCGGCCTCTGCAACAGCTTCATGCAAAGCCTCCGGGACAACCCCGAGACCGGCCCGAAGGTGACGCCGCTCTGCAGCACGTTCTGCGGCGTTCGCCAGAAGGTCCGCGCGCCCTACGAAGGCTGCATCCAGTTCTGTTGCGGCGCCGACACCCGTTGCATCGGGCAGGCGGGCGATTCCTCGAAGAAGAATCGGGTTCCGACCACCAAACCGCAGTGCATCGGCAACACGCTCGCCGCCGGCAAGGGGCTCAATCGGGGCCAGGCGCTCTGCAGCTCCGACAAGCTCTCGTACCTCTTCTTCATGCAGCCGGACGGCAACCTCGTCCTCTACAACAAGGACTACGACGTCCTCTGGGCCGCCGACACGCAAAACTCCGGCGCCGACCATGCGGCCATGCAGGGCGACGGCAACTTCGTCGTGTACGCCGGGACCGCGGCGCAATACGACACCTCGACGAGCGGCGCGAATTGCCGGCTCTCCATGCAGGACGACGGGAACGTCGTGCTCTATTGCAACGGAAACGACGCGGTTTGGCACACCAACATCAGCGCCAAAAAGCGTTGATCGCAAAAGATCCTTTTGGTTTCAGGCCTTTTCCCTGACTGTTTGCGAACCAAGACAGCCTGAAGCCAAAACACTACATTAGTTTTGGACACTTGCACCGTTGAGCCCCTTCGACTAACACCGGCCTCGAGTCTCTCACGGAATTCATTTCCAATGATGAGGAGTCGAGACATGGTCATGGCCGCACGGATTCTATTGGGAGCGGTGGCGTTGGCATCGGTCTACGGCTGCGGCAGGCAGCACCGCGCGCACGACGGCGGACCGCAGCCGAAACACGAAGAGCCGGCTCCGGCCGGCGGCGGCGGCGGCGGCGGCGGCCCGCAGAGCAGCGGCGGCGGCGGCGGCGGCGGCGGCGGGAGCGGCCCGCAGAGCAGCGACGGCCGCAACGGCCAGGTGGAGACGACCACCGCGGCGTGACCGCGGCGACCATTCCGGCCTACCTTTCCACGGTCGAGCCGGTCGCCATCGCCTACGATGCGGCGCGCGACTGCCGGATCCCGGACGCTGGCGCGGCGCGGCCCGCCCTCAACTGCGCGCCCAAGGCCCTCACCCTGGCGCACGGAGGTCCGGAGCCGAAGGGCCTTTCGTTCGGGTTCCTCCGCACCGACTGCGCGCTCCTTCATGGCGGCATCGAAGCCACGTACGCCGACGCCGCCGGCACCCACCCCGCCCTCGAGAACGGCATCGTCTCCGTCCGCTTCGACAAGACGGCGCCGCTCTCGATCGACATCAGCGCCGACCCCAATGCGGCGCTCGCGCTCGGCACCTGCCGCTTGGACGTGCTGAGCCGCGCTTCGGTCCGGGACGGCGCCGAGGTCACGAGCATGGTCGACGCGCTCGTTCAAGGCATGGATCCGGCCGCGGTGAAAGCGGGCCTCGAAGGCCTCGACAAGATGGCGGCCCCGCTGCGCACCGCGCTGGACGCGGCGCGCGCGGGTGGTGCGCCGGACGCCGCCCTCGCCGAGGCCAAGGCCTGGCTCGCCGCGTTCGACAAGGACTATGCCCTGCTGAAAAGCGCGGCCTTCGAGACCCCAGCCTTCGACGACGTCTTCACGGTCGGCGACGGCGCCGTGAGCTGCGGCACCGACGGGACGCTCACGCCGCCCACCATCGACTTCACGCAGCGCCTCACGGTTTCCGGCGCGCACTTCGCCCTCGGGATCTGCCGCCTCGAGACGCAACTCAAGGATGCCTATGGCAACTTCGACGTGCAGGCGGTCACCGCGCGGAGCGACGCCGCCGGCGCCACTTACAGGGCCTTCGGCCGCAGCTCGCCGGCCGGCGGCAAGTTCTTCGCCTTCGCCCTCGACGGCCGGAAGTATCCCGCCCAGGAGACCCTGACGCTCACCATCGTCCTCGCCGAGATCGGCAAGCCGGGCCACCTGGTCACCGTCTCGAAAGCGCTGGCACGCCTACCGCTTTCCGAGCTGACCAAGGCCTTCGGCCCGCTCCGCCTCGTCGGCACCTCGCGCGGCGTCATCGCGGGCGATCTGCCCTCCCACGCGCTCCGCACCGGCCCGAACGGCGTCGTCTGGGTCAACGACAGGTCGCACTCGAGCGACCCGCGCGCGCTCGGCGAATTCCTGATGTTCGAGATGGACTACGACGTGCCGGCCGACGTCCGCTTTTACGGCGAGCGCTCGCACGACGTCGAGGTCTTCGGGGTCGCGGTCGGCGACAACTACAAGCACTGCTTCCTCCTGAGCCATGGCTACGGCGCCAACCTCGCCGGCGAGTTCCAGGCGCCGAACTTCAGCGGTAAGGGCACGATCCGGTTCTACGGGGCGCCGAGCTTTTTCGTGCACCGGGGCGATCAGGGGGACTGCCAGGGTCGCATCGACGCCCTCGCGGGGGCCGGCCACGGCCTGCCGGTCCATGTGACGACGAGCCTCGACTGGATCGACGCCGAGCTCGGCGCGCCGGTGCAGAGCCTGGACCTCGAAATGCAGAAGTTCGACCCCACCCAGCTCGCCGAGACGGCAGGGATGTTCGCGCGGACGGCGGACGGGAGCCTCGACACGCTCGTGCTCACCAACTCGCTCCCGATCGACCTGATCGGCTTTCCGAAGCTCCAAGTCACGCTCGAGTGCAAGGACGCGAGCATCGGCGGCGCCGCGCCGCAGCTCCTGCTGACGCTGCTCGACCTGGCGCCGAACGAGCCGGCGCCCGAGCTCCTGGCGCCCGGGGCGAGCTTGAGCCTCAAGAGTCAGACGCTCGCCGCCGCGATTCAGGCGGCGGACCACCAGGCGAATGCCGCGTTCTTCGCCTGCCAGATCCCCGTCGCCTTGACCAAGGCGGCGATCATCGAGACCTTCGGCGACGAGCAGGACGCCGCCCTGACGGTGACGCCGGCGTCGCCCGTCAAGGTTTCAATGGCCCGCTGAACGGGTCGCAGAGGACCGCGGGCGGGTAGTAGTACCACATCGAGGTCGACACCCAATCCAGCTGCTGGCTGTACATCAATTGGGGAAAAGGAACTCAGCCAGTGCGATGAACTCGCGCGGTGTCAGGGAATCGGCGCGGCGCTCGAGCTCGATCGGGCAGCCGTCCTCGCCGCCCCGGGCGTCGATCAGCTGACGGATGCTGTTTCGCAGCTTTTTACGGCGCTGCATGAAGGCAAGGCGCGTCACTTGCTCGGCATGCTGGAGCGTCGCCTCGGCCAGGCGCTCCCGCTTCGGCACGAGCGAAAGGACCGCGCTGTCGACCTTGGGCACCGGGTGAAAGGCCTCGCGGGGGACTTTGAACTCGAGGTGGCAATCGGCGCGGAGCTGCAGGAAAACCGACAGGCTGCCGTAGTCTTTCGAGTTCGGGTTCGACACGGCGCGCGCCGCGAACTCCAGCTGGGTCATGAACATCATCACCGCGACGTCGCGCATATAATTGATGCCGCGGAGCAGGATCGGGGTCGAGATGTTATAGGGGATGTTCCCGACGATGGCGGCGCGGCCTTTGCCCGCGTCGATCCAGCCTTGCCAGTCGTACGTCAGGATGTCGTCGCGCACGACGGTGAGGTTGCCGCGGAGGTCGTGCGCCAAGGTCTCGGCGTTCTCGCCGAGGCGCTGCGCCCAGCGCTCGTCCTTCTCGACGGCGGTGACGCGGAGGCCGGCGTGCACGAGGCCCTTGGTCAGGATACCGGGGCCGGGACCGATCTCGAGGACGCGCTCGACCCGCAGCTCCTGGAGCCGTTCGATCATGCGCGCGACCGGCCAGTCGGTGGTCAGAAAGACCTGGCCCATCGACTTTTTCTGGCGGAGCGGTTCTTCGAGCCTTCTCATGGGGCCGGCGCTCCAAAATCGTAACGGGAGTATGCGTCCCAACGGTGTTCGCGATAGGACTCGCCGCGGGCCGTGCCGGCGACGAAGACATGGTAACCGAGGGCGGCGATCATCGCGGCATTGTCGCTGCAAAATTCGAGCGGCGGGAAGTGCGCGGGGATGCCGACGCCCGCCGCCATGAGGGCGCGGAAGCGTTGGTTCGCCGCGACGCCGCCGGCGACGAGCACGGAGCGCGGCGGCTGCGGCACGACCGCGAGCGCTTCCTTGAGCTTGCGGACGATCTGGCCGAGGGCCGCCTCCTGAAAGCTCGCGCACAGGTCGGCGACGCGCTGCTCCGAGAGCGGCTTCGGCGCCTGGTGGATGGCGTTCGCCATGAAGGTCTTGAGGCCGGAGTAGGAGAACTCGAGCCGGCCCTTCTCGGTGATCATCCGGGGCATGGCGACGGCGTTCGCGTCGCCGGCGCGCGCGAGGCGCTCGACCAGGGGGCCGCCGGGATAGGCGAGGCCGAGGAGCTTGGCGACCTTGTCGAAGCACTCGCCGCAGGCGTCGTCGATGGAGCTGCCGAGGAGCTGAAAATCCGTCGGGCCTGGCATGTAGTAGAGGTTGGTGTGTCCGCCCGAGACGACCAGGGCGAGCGTCGGATAAATGCCGTCCGCGGCCGCGTCGACGCCGAGAAGCGCGCCGTGGATGTGCGCATGGACGTGGTCCACGGGCACGAGCGGCTTGCCGAGGGCGAGCGCCAGGCCCTTTGCATAAGCGACGCCGACGAGGAGCGCCCCGATCAAGCCGGGGCCCTGGGTGACGGCGATGGCATCGACGTCCGCCGCCGCGATTCCGGCTTCCGCCAGGACCTCCCGGCAGAGCGGGTCGATGACCCGCAGGTGCTCGCGCGAGGCGACCTCGGGCACGACGCCGCCGAAAGGCGCGTGTACGGCAGTTTGCGAGGCGATGCGCGAGGCGACGACCGCGCGCCCGTCGCGCACCAGAGCCACCGCCGTCTCGTCACAACTTGATTCGATGCCGAGAATCAGCATAGCCCTTGAAAACGCCTCTCCGCCCGCGCCCTCGGGCCGCGGGCGCCGGATCAACCCTTGTCTTTGCCGCCCTTGCCGAGCTTGGCGAGGGATTCCCGGGCCTTGGCGGCTTCGTCGGACTTCGGGAACTCTTTGATCAGCTCTTCGTAGTAGAGGCGCGCCGTGGTGTCGTCGCCGAGGTTCTTGAAGCAGTCGCCGATCCGCATCTTCGCCGCCGGCATGTATTTGGCCGAAGGCTTGGACTCGACGAGCTCGTTGTATTTGAGGGCGGCGTCGCGCATCTTGCCGAGCTTGAAGAAGCTTTCGGCGAGCAGGTAACGGATCTGCTCTTTCTCGCCGCCTTTCGCCTCTTTCAGGAGCTTGGGCGCGTCGTCGGTGACCTGCTTGAAGTGCTTGTCGTCGAAGGCCGCCTGCAGATCGTCGGCCCCGCCGGCCTTCTTCTTGGCGTCGGCCTTCTTCAGGTCGGCGGTCCTCTTGCCGCTCGAGCTGCCGACCTTCTTGATCGCCTCGAGGATCTCCTCCTGGGCGGTCTCGATGGCCTCGAGCCGCTGGGTGAGCGAGTTGAGCGTCGAGGCGACGGAGCCTTCCTTGTCGGGGTCGGTGCCCGGCATCTGGCCGGTGACGACGCCGACGCGCAGGCCGTCGATGTCGCCGTGCATGCGCTGGATCTCGGCCATCAGACGGTCCATGTCGGCCTTGGTCGACGCGATGCGCTTGCTCGCCGAGTCGCCGGTCGTCTTGACCTCGGTCTTGCTCTCGGTGAGCTGTTGCTCGAGGGTCAGCAGACGGGTCTGCGTATTGAAGATGTCACCCTGCATCGCCTTCTTTTCGCTCGGCGTGATGCAGCCGGAAAAGCTCGACACCCCGACGAGGAGGGCCGCGATGGCAGAGGTCCGGAAGAAGGGCATATAACGGCACTCCCAAGCTACGGGCTTTGGACGCGACGATCCGATAAAGGGAACGAAGGGTTAACGCCTTGAGGCGACGGGGGATTAAACCACATGTGGATTTGGGCGTCGACCGATCAGGCTCTAAGCCGCCGCCTTCGCCTTCGCGGCGGCCTGCCGCTTGATGATTCCCCGGCGCCGCGTGTTGATGACGACGGCCTGGGCGAAGATGGCGTTCACCTCCTCCTTCCACCGGACATAATAGGGCCTTGGAACCTTGGAAAAGACGAAGCTCATCATGAGGAGCTCCTTCTCCTTCATCAAGGCCTCGACGTTGCGCTGGATTTGAGCGATGACCGGGACGATTCCGGCGTCCGGGTGGGCTCTAGCGGCTGGTTTGGCTTGGTTTGCCGGGCGTTCTGCTGTATCTTCGGCCGTCCGGCCAGGCTCTTCTGACGAAGATTCGCCCTGGGGCGCCTGCCCCGAGGATTGAGAAAGCCCCACAGCCGGGGTATCTTGATCGGGTTTGGCCAAGTGACTGCTCCTATTCAACTTATGCACCTGTCGTCCTCCTGATCGGCACGTGCGGGCTCCCGGCTTAGATCCCGGGGTAATAAACGTAATGATTTGGACTGTTTAAATGGTTGTTCTGAACCCCACCAAGAGTGATTCCCTCGATAAACCCCTCAACTCCGACCCTGATTCCGACGTGGCGCCTGGCACCGAGACCCCCGTCGAAGCCGCGGCCGACGACGAGGAAGAGGAAGAAGACAAGGACGATGCGGTCCCGCTGATCCGCAAGGACGTCCCGCTTATGGGGATCGACCCCGCGACGATGGCCCTCGGCATCCACACCTTCGAGGACCTGCCGCTCCACGCGCGCATCCTCGAAAGCGTCGCCAAGATCGGCTGGACCTCCCCGACGCCGGTCCAAAAGCTGTGTCTGCCCTTCACCCTGCGCGGCCGCGACGTCGCGGGCTTCGCCCAGACCGGCACCGGCAAGA
>JAYVWD010000611.1:0-5194 GCA_043786345.1 Pseudomonadota bacterium | reverse complement strand
ACCTTCGGCATCTTCTCGCGCAGCGACAGCACCAGGTCGGAGCCGAGCAGATCGCCCGAATGCTCCCCCGCGGAGATGAAATAAGTGTCGAGCTTTTTGGTGGTCAAGTGGTTCGTCACCGGCAAAGGCCGCGCTCGCTTGCCCGCAGAAAGTTCAGAAACAGCGTCTTCTCCGCCCCGTCCTGGACCTCGGCCGCGACCCTTGCGATCGCGTCCTCGAGCGTAAGGTTCTCACTATAGACAAGACGGTACATGGTTTTGACGTCCCGCACCACATCGGCCGACATCCCGGCGCGGCGCAGGCCGACGATGTTGAGGCCGTTCACGCGCGCGCGGTCGCCCTGGACCATCGTGTAAGGCGGCACGTCCTGCGTGACCATGGCGCCGCCGGCGGTCATCGTCAGCTCGCCGATCTTGCAGAACTGGTGCACGGCGCAGAGCCCGCCGAGGAAGGCGCGCGTCGCGACGTGGACATGGCCGGCGAGCGTGACGCCGTTGGCCATGACGATGTTGTCGGAGATCAGGCAGTCGTGCGCGACGTGGCAGTTGACCATCATGAGGTTGCGCCGGCCGACGACCGTCTTGCCGCCGCCGCCCTCGGTGCCGATCGCCATGTTGACGTATTGGCGGATCGAGTTTTCCGCGCCGATGACCAGCTCGCCCCGCTCGCCGCGGTACTTGAGGTCCTGCGGCATGGCGCCTAAGACCGCGAACGAGTGGACGACGGTGCGCGCGCCGATCGTCGTGCGGCCGTCGACCACGACGTTCGAATGGAGGTGGACCTGGTCGCCGAGCACCGCGTCCGGGCCGACGATGGTGAACGCGCCGATGACGACGCCTTGGCCGACCTTGGCCTTCTTGTCGACGAGCGCGGTCGGGTGGATCTCGGTCCGCGCGGTGGCGTCCCGCTCGGGGACGTCGAATAGGGTCAGATCTTCCAGTTCCAAGGGCGCCTCCGCTGGTTTCCCCGTCACTTGATGAACGCGGACAACTTCAGCTCGGCGGCGACCTCGCCGTCCACCGTGCAAATGGCGTCGAACCAGAAGAACGGCGCGCGCCGCTTCTGGACCGTCGCCTCGATGCGCAGCACGTCGCCCGGGACGACCGGCCGGCGGAACCGCGCGGCAGTGACCTCGGTCAACAGGCAAATGGTCAGGCCCGCGTCGTAGCTGATGTGGCCGAGGACGGCCGTCGCCTGGGCGCAAGCCTCGATGATCAGGACGCCCGGCATCACGGGGTTGCCGGGGAAGTGGCCCTGAAGCACGGGATCCGACAGCGAGACGTTCTTCGTGGCGACGATGCGCTCGTGGGCGCTCGCCTCGAGCACGCGGTCGATCAGGAGGAAGGGGTGCCGATGCGGGATACACCGTTGGATATCGACGATATCCATCGGGTATTTCGCCGGCCTGAAGACCTGGCTCTCGGCCATGACGGGGACTCCTTGGGCGACCTACTTTTTCTTGACGGCGGTCGGGGCGGCCGCGGGCCCGCCAGGGGGCGTGCCGTCGTCGGCCATGTTGAGCTTCTCCACCGGGCGCCTGGCGTATTCCGAGATGACGTCTTGGGTCAGGTCGACGGGGGTCTCGAGGTACAGGAGCCCGGCGCTGTTGGTCTCGAAGACCGCGGCGAGCTTGCGCTGGCGGGCCATCGCGTCGACGACCTGGGCGACCTTGACGGCGATCTGCTGCGTCGCCTTCTGCTCGCGGCGCTTGATGCTCTGCTGGAATTCCATCTCGTCGTTGCGAAGGGACAGGAACTTCTCCTGGAACTCCTGCTGTTTTTTCATGCGGGCGTCTTCGGAGAGGAGGGCGGCCTGGTCTTTCCACTCCTTGTTCATCTTGTCGAGCTCCTCCTTGCGCTTGAGCAGCTCGGTTTCCTTCCCCTTGATCTCGGTCTCGAGGGCGGCGCGGGCCTGCTTGCCTTCCTCGACCGTGAGGATGACCTGCTGCATGTCGACGACGCCGAATTTACCGGCGGTCTCGGCGGCCGCGGCCTGTTGCGCGAGGGGCAGGAGGGCGAGCAAGGCCGAAAGGAGCAGTGCGGGACGCATCATTTTGAAGGGACTCCCAGGAAATTATCGATTGCCTAGTCATACCGGGGAATTTCGGGCTAGACCAGTGAAATCGAGGGGGTAAGGCCGCTCTCAGGATGGTCCGGAGCCCTGGGACTGCCCCCAAGAAATTCCAGACCAGGCCGGCGGCGGTCGAGGCGGCGATGGCGACCCAAGGCGCACCACTATCAGTAGCCGATGTAGAAGATGATCTGCATGTCCCCGAGCTTGCCGTCCTGGATCGGGTAGGCCCACTCGAAGCGGAACGGCGCGATCGGCGTGATCCAGCGGAAGCCGAAGCCCACGTCCTTCTTGAAGTCCTTGAGCGCGACCCCCTCGTTGTCGTCGAAGACGCGCCCGGCGTCGGCGAAGAGGAGGGACTTGATGCCGGCCTCGGGGATGAGCGGCATGAAGTATTCGGCCTGGAGCAGGAGCTGCTTGTCGCCGCCCTTGTTGATCGTCGTGCGGCGGCTGCCCGGCGCGCGCAGGAGGCTGAAGCGGGGCCCGATGTCCCAGTACTCGTAGCCGCGCAGGTCGTTATAGCCGCCGAGGCGGTAGCGCTCCGAGAACGGCACGGGCTCTTTGCCCAGCGGGTAGATGTAGCCGAGCAGCGCGTGCAGCTTGAAGTACGTGCGATACGTCTCGGAGAAGTCGATCGGGATGTACTGCGACGCGTCGGCGCGCGACTCCATGTACTGCTGATCGCCTTGCAGGATCCCGCCGGTGAAGTTCTGGGAGATCGTGACGTCGGAGCCGGAGGTCGGGTCGATGAAGTTGTCGACGTCGCTCCGGGTCAGGCTCAGGATCACCGACGAGGCGATGCCCTGCTCGATGAATTTCTGGAGGATGAACTCGTCGCTGTGGCGGGTGATCCGCTGCCAGCGGTAGGTCGCGCGGGCGCGGATCAGCTCGATGACCTTGCGACCGAGGAAGACCGAGCCGCCGTAGCGGGTTTCGGTGACGACCGTGTCGTCCAGGTACTGCTTCTTCTCGTTGCTGTAGAAGGCGTTGAAGCCCGCGGCCCACTGCGTGTCCCAGACCCGGGGGTCGGAGAATCCTAAGTCGAGCGACCAGTTCTCCTCGCCGTTCCACTTGCCGGAGAGGTTGGTGTTCCAGGCCTTGCCCGACTGGTTCTTCTCGTCGTAGCGGCCCTGGCCGAACCACTTCGAGCCCTCGGAGCCGGAGGTGTTGGGCGTGAAGCCGACGGCGGCCTGGAGCTGCCCGGTGGGCTTCTCCTTGACCTTGATGTTGAGGTTGAGCAGGTTCTGCTGCGCCTCATCCCGCTCCTTGATGATCTGGACCTCCTCGAAGAAGCCGAGGCGGTTGATGTTCGCCTTGGTGTTCGACAGGCCGGTGCCGGAATAGAGCTCGGAGTCGGCGATCTCGAACTCGCGGCGGATGACGTTGTCTCGGGTCTTGGTGTTGCCCGTGATGGTCATCTTGCCGAAGTAGACCTTCTCGCCTTTGGTGATCTCGTAGTTGATGCTGACGAGGCGCTTTTCGCGGTCGAAGGTCGTCTTCGGGTTGACGTCGGCGTAGGCGTAGCCTAAGTCGCCGTACTTATCGACGAGCATCTCGATGTCCCTGGTGAAGCGCGAGTACCGGAACAGGTCCGTCGGCTTGAGCTTCATCTTCTCGAGGAGCTCCTGCTTCGTGTAGAGCATGTCGCCGGTGACGTCGATCGAGCCGACGTTGTACTGCAGGCCTTCCTCGACCTGGAAGGTCAGGCGGACGAAGTCCCGGTCGGAGTCGAGGAACTGGAAGGGCTTGGCGACCTTGACCTCGGCGAAGCCCTGGTCGCGGTAGATATAGGAGATGTACTCGAGGTCCCTCTTGACGAAGTCGTCCTGGTAGAGCGACGACGACGAGAAGGCCGACGAGCGCGTGTACGGCCGCGAGGCGAGGCCGGGGTTGCCGGCGACGATGTCGACGTCGCTGTAGAATTTGTTGCCGAGCAGGTGGACGTTGCCGACGAGGACTTTGCCGCCTTCGTCGATGTGGAAGACGATGCCGACCTCGGTGTCGGACTTCTTGTCCTGCGTGTAGGTGACGCGCGCGAGGTAGTAGCCCTTCTCGGCGTACTGCTTCTCGATCATGCGCACGTCGGCGGTGATCGTCGTCTCGTTGACGATGGTGTAGAGCTTCGTCTCGAGCTTGTCCTTTACGGAGTCCTCGCCGATCTCGTCGTTGCCCTCGAAGGAGATGCTGACGATCGCGGGCTTCTCGGCGACCTGGATGACGAGGTTGATCCCGCCCGTGACCGGCTTCTTGAAGATGCGGATGTCGGAGAAATAGCCGAGCTGGTAGAGGGTCTTGATGTCTTCCCGCAAGGTCGCGGAGCTCAGCAGCTCGCTCTTGCGGGTCTTGAGGAGCGTCAGGATCGCGTCGGACTCGACCTTCGCGTTGCCGCGGACGGTGAGCTCCATGACCATCTCTTGAGGCTCGTTGGACGTAGCCGCGCCTTTGGCGATCACGGGAGCGAAGAGCGTAAGCAGCAGCAACAGCAGGATGGACGGGCGCTGGTATCGAGACATCAAGTGAATCCGCCCCCTTCGAGCACTCGGCCGTCTTCCATGACGACGTGGGCCGGAAGGCGGGCCGCCAGATCCGTGTCGTGGGTGACGAGCATCATGGTGACGTGGTTCTCTTTGCAGACCTGCAACAATAACTCCTGAATGCCCTGACTCGTCTTCAGGTCGAGGTTCCCCGTGGGCTCGTCGGCGAGCAGGATCGCGGGGGCCATGACCAGCGCGCGGGCGATGGCGACACGTTGCTGCTCGCCGCCGGAGAGCTCGCCGGGGCGGTGCTCCAGGCGTTGGCCGAGGCCGACCGCGGTGAGCAGGGTTTTGGCGCGGTCGTGGACCTGGCCGCGCGCCGCCCCGGCGATCAGGCCGGGTAGCATGACGTTCTCCAGCGCGGAGAACTCGTGCAGCAGGTTGTTCATCTGAAAGACGAAGCCGATCCGGCGGTTCCGGAAGCTGGAGGCTTCGACGTCGGACATCTTCGAGACGTCGACGCCGTCGAGGACGACCTGCCCCGAGGACGGGCGGTCCAAGGTGCCGATGATGTGGAGGAGCGTGGACTTGCCGGCGCCCGACTTGCCGGTGACGGCGATGACGCTGCCCCGGGGGACGCGCAGGTTGAC